>JAFPAD010000106.1 GCA_017424405.1 Alistipes sp. | reverse complement strand
CCCATTCCGAACAGAGAAGTTAAGCTCACTCACGCCGATGGTACTGCCTATTTAGGTGGGAGAGTAGGTAGCCGCCTCTTCAAGCCGAGTCCAATAAGGGCTCGGTTTTTTTTGTGTATGTATGTCATTGGTTGCAGGATGTAGTCACTCCTCCTGGGCGGCTTGAAGAGGCGGCTAACGCCGCTCATATTGACATTCCCCCTAAATCCCCCTTTGGGAAAGTGGGACTATAAATGGTGGAGCTATATACCTTATATATTATATATACGAGTTTATCCCCTATGCTGAGGCGCTGCCAACCGAAGCCGAGAAATAGATTGCCATAGGCAATCCTCGGCAAGTTAAGAGAACTTTAAAGGGAGTTTAGCCTTGTATTTGATAGTAAAACAAAAACCGCAACCCAGTGGATTGCGGAATGTATCGTGTAATAAATAAAACATACACTATTGCTTGCTTTTCCGATTTAGGTATCTGATTATCGCAATTATTAGACAGCAAAATAGTATTAGTGGAATTAGTCCAAAGAGTATGATAAGTAATATCTCAGTTGTGGCAATGGCACCAATAAATAGATTTACCATAGTTATAAGGTTTTAAGTTTTATTATCACAAATATAATAATTCTACACCCAAAATACAAAAACCGCAGAGCAAATAGCCCTACGGTTTGTTTGTCTATATTCCTTTTCCTCTACTTCGTTGCGTCAAGTATGCCGCGGAGGTAGCCGATGGATTCGGCGACACCGCCGTGTGGGTCGTTGCCGTTCTTCTCGAATTCGAGTGATACTACGCCATCGTACTTAATCTTGCGCAGCACCTTCACAACAGGCTTGAAGTCAATCACGCCACGCCCCATCTCCCATGTGCCGCCTTTTTTCGATGCCTCGGTCTCATCCTTGATGTGGATGTCGTAGAGCCAAGCGCGGTACTTCTTGATATCCTTCACTATATCCTCGCCCATGCGTACCGAGTGTCCCAGATCCATACAACAACCTACGCCCCACGCAGGGTTGTGGTACACCTCCGCCACCTTCTGTATGTTGGGGAATGGCGCGCCGTCGGGTCCATGAGTGTGGATAGCCATGCGTATGCCACTCTCCTTCACCTTTGCTATGACATATTCGGTGAGATCGTAGTTTGGCACGCCGATAAACATCTCGGCGCCGTAGCGCTCAGCATAGGCAAAGGCGCGATCCACCTCCGCCTCACTCTTCATATAAATGGGTCCGAGGATATAAGGCTCGACGCCATAACTACGGCATTTCGCCTTAAATGCCTCCATTTGCTCGGTGGTGGAGTTCAGAGGCAACCACCAATCCTTTACCGAGAGATATTTCACATCCATACTCTTCAGATAGGCGAGCGTCTTGTCGATATCGAAACTGCGATAGGTGAAGCCTGCAACGCCAATCTTGAAGTCTTCTGAACCACGTTTGCCCTCGACGAGCTGAGCATGGACCGGCGAGCCGACTGTAACTGCGGCAACAAGTGCGACGAGCAGGAGTAACTTTTTCATAACGTCTGGGGTGTTAATCTATCTTATAATGTTTTGCCAAACCGCCCTCGGCAGTCTCACGATAGAGGCTTGGCAGGTTATGACCTGTCTCCTTCATAACTGCAACCACGCGGTCGAAGTTCACGCGGTGCTTGCCGTCGGAAAGGATTGCGAATGTAGCAGAGTCAATGGCACGTGCTGCTGCAACGGCATTTCGCTCGATGCAAGGAATCTGCACCAAACCGCACACTGGGTCGCATGTCAAACCCAAGTGATGCTCCAGTGCCATCTCGGCAGCATACTCAATCTGAGCAGGTGTGCCGCCCATAAGCTGACAAGCCGCCGCCGCTGCCATAGCACACGCCACGCCAATCTCACCCTGACAACCAACCTCGGCACCCGAGATTGAAGCATTTGTCTTGGCAAGGTTGCCGAAGACACCAGCCGTAGCCAATGCACGCAGGATACGTACCGGACGGTAGTCGTTCAGCTTTGCCATATGGTGAATTACGGCAGGCAATACGCCGCACGAGCCGCACGTTGGGGCAGTCACCACAACGCCTCCCGATGCGTTCTCCTCAGCCACAGCAAGAGCATAGGCATAGAGGCGTGAGCGGTTGCTCACATTTGTGCCGTACTCCTTAGCCTTGAGCCAATATGTCGAGGCCTTGCGTGGTACTTTCAAGCAGCCGGGTAAGACGCCGTCGTTGTTGAGCCCGTTGTCAATGGTCTTGCTCATCTGCTTCCATATCATCTCCAGATACTCCCAAATCTCCATACCCTCGCAATCCTGAACATACTCCCACAGGGTCTTACCCTCGCGGTCGCACCATGCCAAAATCTCTTCGATGGTTGTGAGAGGATAGACCATCTTACTCTTCTCGATAGGCATGTCGGGATTGGCGATTGAGCCGCCGCCGACGCTGTAAATTTTCCAGCTCTCCTGAATCTTACCCTCCTTGATTGCCTCGAACAACATGCCGTTGGTGTGAAACTCCTTTACAGTCTCTGGTTCCCACACAATTTCGGTGGGTGCTACGGGTTGCAACACCGCCAAGATAGCTGCATCGGTCAAGTGACCTTTACCTGTGGCAGCAAGTGAACCGTAGAGTGTTACGCGGAACGAGTCTGCGTCCTGATGACGTGATAAAAACTGCTCGGCAGCTTTCTTTGGACCCATCGTGTGGCTACTCGAAGGACCATTTCCTACCTTATATAATTCTCTTAGTGATTCCATATAAAACTTTTAAACATGACGCAAAATCTCCTCCAAGCCCTCGAAGTGACACTTGTAATCCTCCAGCGAGCGTGAGATTACCTCGTATGCCTCCTCGCGACCATAGATGCCGACGATCTCAACTCGCTTCTGTCCTTCACTCTCGCGGTCTGCGGGTGGCATATCCTTGTAGGTGAGGAAGTAGTGCTTCAATCTATCCACCACGATATGGGGCAACTCCTCGATGTCGTTGTAACCGCGATATGTGGCATCGTTGCGCAGTACGGCGATAATCTTATCGTCGGCCTCGTCGCCATCCAACATACGGAAACCGCCGATAGGCTTCACCGTTGCGATGATGTCGCCGTGAGCGATTGTGCGCTCGGTCAAGACGCAAATATCCAATGGGTCGCCGTCGCCCTTGATATTCTGGCGACCGCTGCGATCCATGCAGTATTGTGCCACGCTGTCGCCGCAGAAGCTCTGAGGAATGAAACCATAGAGTGCAGGAACAACGGTAGAGTATTTTTGAGGGCGGTCGATGCGGATATAACCGCTTACCTTGTCCAACTCATACTTCACGGTGTCGGTAGGCACCATCTCGATAAAGGCTGTTACTTCTTCTGGTGATTTTTCGCCGACTTCCAAGCCGTGCCAAGGGTGAGATTTATATCTCAAACCCATCAATCGAGCAATAGGGTCATTAATCTTGTTTCCCATAGTATTTTAGTTTTTAATTGTTATTTATCCTACAATATATCGCGCCACGTTAGGCAGAGCCTTGTAAATAAGCGCAGTCAGCGACCAGCAAATGGCGAAAACTAATATCGCGCTACACGCCACACTTACAGGCGTTGGTAAACCCAGAGGCGAGAGCATCATCACCACCGGTCCTATGAATATGTAGTGCATAAGATATGTGCCGAAACTGTATTTTGTAGTAGCGGCGAGCATCTGCTGAATCTTTGATGAGGGAACCTTTACTCGTTGCACGATAAGGAACATGCCCAGTGTCATTAGTGCTACGTTGGGTGAGCAGAACTGCCAAAATAGTTCCAATAACTCTGGGGCTTGCTCATAACTGTATTGTACCGCCATTGAGGCATAGCCCGTATATGTGATGATGAAGCCCGACACGTACAACATAAATCCCATCGCAACAATCTTGCGTAGAGGCATGGGGTTGCCTTTCGCGAGCATGTGACCCAACAAAAGATAGCCCGAAAAACCTGCGAAGTAGTACAGCGTGCCATATCCATTCCATGCGCACTCGCCAAAGAGGTTGGGCGCGACGATATGTTGTAGATATGGGAGCAGCAACGACGCAGCCCACAAAATAATGTAGGTGGTCTTGAGCGTGCGTTCCTCCTTTTCGACCCATGCCGAAAAGAAAGGCATGAACAAGTACAGTCCTATCAACATGTAGAGGTACCACATGTGGGTTGTGTAGCCATTGAATGTGAATGGAATGAGTGCTACGTTACGCAACGAGTCACCCAACTGCTGTGATGGCGCAAACTCAAATGGGAAGAGGATAGATATTACACTCTTATCCAGCCCCACGACACCCGTCAGCCAAGGTATGAGATAATATATCACCGACCACACCACCATAGGAATTAACACACGAGGGATACGTTTCTTGTAAAACTCCTTCGCACCCTCCCTTATTGGTAGCAACAAAAGACCTGTCATCATGGCAAACAGAGGTACACTTGGGCGCATAAGCGAACCGATGAAAGCTCCCCAAAAACTATTTAGAGAATCCTCCTGAGGGGTTGCATTGTATATGTCGACGCAGT
>JAFPAD010000105.1 GCA_017424405.1 Alistipes sp. | reverse complement strand
GCAGCAGCCTCCTTCAAAGCGGCAGCCAAGCCCTTCTTGTTAATTGTTTTCATACCGGCAGTTGTCACCTTCAATGTGAACCAACGACCCTCCTCCTCAGACCAAAAACGCTTTGTCTTCAAGTTAGTGTTGAACTTGCGCTTAGTCTTGCGGTTTGAGTGAGAAACATTGTTACCCACTACGGCAGTTTTACCTGTGATTTCGCAAACTCTCATTGTTCTTAAAGTTTAAATTTTTCATTTCCCCATTTTAAGGGTGCGCAAAGATACGTAAAATAAATTCAAAATTCAAAATCCCTCATTCAAAATTATTAAATAAGGGTAAAAAAAGTGCGAAATTGGAGCATAGAGGCAAATATTGGGTATAAAAAACGGCGGCTGATTACCGCCGATTGATATTTAATTCATCTTCAACTCCTTGTAAAGCATCTCGATGGCGTATGCCGAGGCGCGATTGACAATCTGCCCTCGGTCGGTGCCCGAATTACGCATCATGGCGGTGGTACCGTTGGGCGTTGCTACGGCTATCCACACCGTGCCGACGGGCTTCTCTGCCGAGCCGCCCGAAGGACCTGCGATGCCGGTTGTTGAGATGGCGTAGTCGGCACCCGTAATGCGACGCGCCCCCTCAGCCATCTGGCAAGCCACCTGCTCACTCACAGCACCATAGCGCATAATATCGTCGTAATCAACACCTAAAATATCGCGTTTCGACTCATTGGAGTACGACACCACGCCCGCCAAAAAGTAAGCCGACGAGCCAGCCATGGCGGTAAAGCGTGAGGCTATCACACCGCCCGTACAACTCTCCGCAACGGCAAGGGTTTTTCCTCGCTGGGTGAGTATTTCATGCACGAGCTGCTGCACCGAAGCATCTTCAAAACCGACGATATTATCGGGTATAATATTATATAGCTGTTCAAACAGTGAGTCAATTCGCTGACGAGCCACCTCGCCGTCGGCGCTGTCGTAGGTCGAAAGGCGCAGGCGCACAATATTAGGCGAAGGCAGGTATGCCAACTTCACATCGCCAGGCAAGGCGTCCTCCCACTGCGCAATGCGCTCGGCAAGGATAGATTCGGCTATGCCCGAGGTAATCATCGTGCGGTGGATATTAGCATGCAACGCATAGCGAGCCTTCAGGCGAGGCATCACCTCGTCCTCCATCAGATGCTCCATCTCGAAAGGAACGCCTGGCAACGAGATAGTCACATGCTCACCCTCGTCGAACCACATGCCTGGAGCTGTGCCGTGATGGTTGAACAACACGGTGCAA
This sequence comes from Alistipes sp., assembly GCA_017424405.1. Taxonomy (GTDB): domain Bacteria; phylum Bacteroidota; class Bacteroidia; order Bacteroidales; family Rikenellaceae; genus Alistipes. The sequence continues at coordinate 6,621 of JAFPAD010000105.1, read as the reverse complement.
CACTCTGGCACAAGGGCCTGACCTTGATTCAGCGCATTGAAGGCTATGCCTCGCTTGGCGAGCAGTCGCTCCACATGCTCGGCTACTGCTTTATTCTCAACAAGCGTAGAGGAGAATATGCGCGCAAGCGTATGCTTTGTGATGTCGTCCTTCGTAGGACCTAAGCCTCCCGTGATGATAACGACCTGCGATTGGGTGTGAGCACGCTTGAGCGTCGCCTCAATCTGCGTAGCATCATCGCCAATCGAGAGTTTCTCGGCTACGGTGATGCCCGCCTTATTCAGATGCTTGGCTATGCTCACCGAGTTGGTATCAACGATTTGACCAATAAGGATTTCATCACCGATGGTGATAATTGTTGCTTTTATCATTGTATGTGTGTGATTTACTCCTGCTCAACATGGGACGCCTTCTCCTGCCCAAGTTGTTCATCAAGACCTAAACGTATGTTTCGCATCGACTTGCCGCCACCATAGATAAACTCAGTTGAGAGCTGAATAAGCGTAGCTCCAGCATGCAACATTTCCAAAGCATCTTCAGCCGAGGCGACACCTCCGCAGCCGATGATTGGATAGGTACCCTTGGCGCGAGCATAGATTCGCTTAACCACCTCCAAAGCACGATGTTTCAGTGGCGAGCCATACACTGCACCGGGTCTGCGACCTATCTTGTGGATTATCTCGGACGAGTTATCCAACCCGTGTCGTCCCACCGTACCGCCACACGCTACGATACCATCAAGCGGGGTGTCAATCATGATATCAGCCATCATATCAATCTGCTCGTCGCTAAGGTCGGGCGATATTTTCAGTAGCAGAGGGCGATATTGATTTTGTCCTCGTCGGAACTCGAACAGTGGCTGCAAGATAGCCATTATCTGCTCCTTATCGCTGGGAACATATGGTTTATCGGTACTATTTAGACAGATGTTAATGGTGAAATAGTCGGCATACTGATACAGCGGACGAAACAATCGCAAGTAGTCACGTGGCGCATCGTCGTCCGACGTCGTGCTATTCTTGGCTAAGTTACACCCCACGATGATGCGGCTTTTGCGCTGCTTGATATTCTCAATCACTCGTTCAACACCATCGCTATCTATATCGGCACAATTCAAAATAGCCTTATCGTTCTTCAACTTATAGAGCGACGCGCGTTTCGCGTTGTGTTGCTCCTTTGGAGTGATGGCTCCTATCTCCACAAAGCCAAAGCCCATAGCCTCCATAGCGTCGATGAGGGTGCCATTGCAGTCATAGCCAGCCGCCAAACCTATGCAAGATGGGAAACGCATGCCGAAAGTCTCAACCTCCAGATGCTCAACTTCGGGAGCATACCTACGACGCATAAGATAGTGACACAAAGGCAACTTCGATGCCATCTTCTGACGCCATTTCTTAAAACTCAACGAGAAGTCGGCACTCCTGAGATATTTTATCGGTGCGAGGATATTTTTCTTCATATACAATAGCCTTGATAATCACAAAGGTAGTAAAAAAAACTAAAATGGCGCCAAAGCAACAAAGAAAGAGTCTTTTAGAAATACTCCTCACGGTAGGAGTAGTGGTTGCGGATATGCTCGAATTGCTCGGGGCGCTCCTTCAATAGCAGACTCTCGCCTCTTAAATCGCAGTAGCGTGTGATGCTATCACACATCTGCTGCCACGATATATCTTTGCGCGTAGTTGGCATCACCTGCTGAGGGTACCAGCCCTGCAAAGGTAATGAGAAGTGTTGCGACACGGCACTCACAACAGCCGCCGAAGCGTTTGCCTTGCCCTGGGCCGAGTAGCCCGCGATATGAGGTGTTGAAATAAAAGCCTTTTTCAAAAGCTGAGGGTTGATTGCAGGCTCACCCTCCCACACATCTAATGCCAGCGTCTGCGAGCAATCCAACAATGCCTGAGTATCAACTACCTCACCTCTCGAAGCGTTGATAATAGTTGCATCAGATGGCATCAAACCTATCAATTCACTATTTACAAGATGGTAGGTATCAGCATCGAGCGGGGTGTGAAATGTCACTATATCGGATTGTCGAACAAGCTGCTCCAGCTCGATGAAATCACCTCCCTCTCGCTCCTTGCGAGGCGGGTCACAGCGCAATATTTTAAAACCCCAACGACGCGCATACTCCTCGACAAGCGAGCCCACATGCCCCACTCCAACAATACCGAGTGTGATATCCTGCGGCTGCCATTGCTGCTTCTGCGAGAGTGAAGCCAACGCCGCCGCAACCCACTGCAACACTCCTGCCGCATTGCACCCTTGAGCTGTTGCCACAGCGATGCCATGGTTACGACAATACTCCATATCGATATGGTCAAACCCGATAGTAGCCGTAGCTATAAGGCTCACCTTTGAGCCTCCGAGCAACTGCTCATCGCAACGGGTACGGGTGCGCACAATAAGCAAATCGGCATCTTTGACCATCTGAGGCGAAAATGCCGCGCCCGCACAATAGTCCACTTCCATATATGGTTCCAATACACCATTTAGGTAGGGGATAGCATTGTCTATTAGCGCTTTCATGTGATAAAAAAGTTGATTTTACTCCACAAATATATGCAAAAAATGAATTTTTAGTATCTTTGTCCGGATAATTTGCTCATAAGTGAGATGTAATATGCAAATAAATGGTATATTTGCATTTCCATTTTGGCACGAAGCGTTTAAGATGAGAGTAAAACATTTAATAACAACAGCCATAGTTGGCTTGGCGGCAATAGCGGTAGTGGCTTGCGGAGGCTCATCGAAGAGTAGCAAGCTGCAGGATAGTGCCGACTCATTGTCATACATCGTAGGCATGAACATTGCCTATAACATCATGGAGATGGATTCTACGTTGAATGCCAACCAGATTATGGCGGGCATATCTGACGTATTGGCAGGCTCCCCAAAACTCACACTCGAGGAGGGTAAGTTCTATCTGCTTTCGTATATGAATTACGACGTTTACGAGCGCGTGAAGAAGTACGAGAACCAATACCTTGATGACATGGCGGCAGCCGACAAAGAGATTATGCGTACCCGCACAGGCTTGACATACAAGGTCAATGCATTGGGTGACATGGGTAAGACAGCATCGCACTCACGCGACACGGTTGCGATAATCTATTCAGCAAAGTCTTTAGCAGGCGTGGAGGTGGACTCTTTGGCTAATCGCCCCGACACACTGCGCACAACACTCACCAAGCTCTTCTCAGGTTTGCAGGAGGGTGTTAAGCTCGTAGGCGAAGGCGGTAAGATTACATTGTGGATACCTTCAAATTTGGCATATGGTGCTGCGGGCGATGAGGAGAAGGGCATAAAGCCAAACGAGATGTTGCAGTACGAGGTTGAGATCGTGGAGATTAAGCGTCGTCGCAGATAATAAAACTGGAAATTATATAACAATTTAAATATTACAGAAACAATGAAAAAATTAATTTATGGTTTGGCTGCAGTAGCTTTTGCAGCAATGATGGTTGCTTGCGGTAGCAACGACCCATACAAGGTTGGTGTTTCAAAGGGTAATAAGTCTCAGATGGACTCACTCTCTTATGCTTTTGGTGTAAGCATTGCTCATGACATCAACTACAACATTCCGGAGATGAAGTTCGACTGGAAGACATTGATTAATACAGCCGAGGACTCTATGCTTGAGAGCACACCTTACGAGGAGGACGAGAAGATTCAGGAGCACATTCAGGTTCTTGAGCAGTTCTTCTCAGTTAAGCGTCCTGAGCGCATCAAGAAGTTCTTGGCAGAGAATAAGCCTGATTCAGTAGAGCGTATGCATCCTCAGGAGGAGCATGCTTTGCTTGCACAGTTGGATATCTTCGAGAACGAGGAGGAGCGTCAGAGCGTATCAGAGGCTTATGGTTACGACTTGGGTGCTCGTTATCGTGCTATCCGCATTCCTATTCAGGCATACTGGTTTGCTCAGGGTGCTGCTGACTTCATGATTAATAGCGGTGGTTCAAAGATTTTGACCGACGAGGCTTCAAACATCATCATGACATACCAGCTTAACAAGATGCCAAAGATTAACAAGGAGGCTTCTGCTGCTTGGTTGGCAAAGGTTGAGAAGCAGAAGGGCGTACAGAAGAGCGAGAGCGGTTTGCTCTATCGCATTGACAAGGAGGGCGACGCTGATATCAAGCCAACTGCAAAATGCTCTGTAAAGGCTCACTATGAGGGTAAGTTGCGTGACGGTGTTGTATTCGACTCTTCATACGAGCGTGGCGAGCCTGCAGAGTTTAGATTGAGCGGCGTTATCCAGGGTTGGACTGAGGGTCTTCAGTATATCGGCAAGGGTGGTCAAATCACATTGTGGATTCCATCTGAGTTGGCTTATGGCGAGGGCATGGCCGGCATAATTGGTCCTAACGAGGCTTTGGAGTTCAAGGTTGAGTTGGTTGACGTTATCCCAGCTCCAGCACCAGCACCAGTAGAGGCACAGAAGGTTGAATAATTTTATCACCACTACAAACAAAAAGGACGTTCGACAAACTTGTCGCGACGTCCTTTTTTAGTATATTTGCATATAGCACAATACCCGATGCTGTATGAAATCATTTTCCATTTTTATCACGTTACTATACGCATTGTGCACAATAAGTTGTAGCACTCAATGCGACTCAATCCAAATGAATGCGACGCCTAACGCTCTCCGACACATAGACCGACAGGCAGAACGCATGAAGAAAAATATCCTCAAATCAAAAAGCGCGTCAAAGCCTATTGGTAGTATTTATTATCTATCAGCGGAGGGTGAAGATTGCAATGATGGTTTGAGCCCAGCAACACCTTTGCGAAGCATATCAAAACTCAACACTATCGATTTAAAACCCAACGATGGAGTTATGTTTCGTCGCGGCGACATTTTCCGTGGCAAGATTAACACAAAGGCTGGCGTAAGCTATGGTGCATACGGCAAGGGCAACAAGCCGCGCATATATGGTTCGCCATATGATGCCGCTGTGGAGGGAGAGTGGATAGCCACCCCAACCCCAAACGTCTATATGTACTCAAGGGAACTTGCCGACGATGTCGGAACATTGGTCTTTAACCATGGAGAGGCTCATGCCATCAAGATATTAAAGGTGTATCATGCCGATGGCTCCACGACCAATGTATATACCGACAAACCTTTTTCGGGTGCATGCGACTTAAACCGTGATTTAGACTTTTACCACGACTATCAAGACACCAAGCGACTCTACCTCTGCTCTACGCAAGGCGATCCCGCCGAGCGTTTCCACTCTATCGAACTTCTGACCAAGGGTAATATAATCTCGGCTGCGGACTATGTACATATCGACAACTTGTGCATTATGTACGGAGGCTCACATGGCATAGGCTCGGGCACGACCAAGAGTTTAAAAGTGACCAACTGTGTGATAGGTTGGATTGGAGGGTCGATGTTATTACCCGCCTCATTCACTGGCAGTCGCGACGCCCGCTATGGCAATGGTATCGAGATATACGGTGGCTGTGATGAGTTTTTGGTAGACAACTGCTACATCTACGAGTGCTACGACTCGGGAATCACCAACCAAAATCAGGAGGAGGTCAGCGACAACTCACGCACAATGCGTAACATAACCTTCACCAACAACCTTATTGAACGTTGCGAGATGTCGATCGAATACTATCTTGGAGCACAACAGAAAACCACCGAGAGTTATATGGAAAATTTCCTCATCGAGGGCAATATTCTGCGCCTTGCTGGTTATGGCTGGGGTACGCAACACCCTGAGCCAGCATGGGCAGCGCACATAAAATCATGGTGGATGCACTACAACAAAGCCCACAACTTCGTAATACGCAACAACATATTCGACCGCAGCGATGCCAACGTGGTAAATATCGTTGCCGCCCAACCCGAGTGGTTACCCAAAATGAAGGGCAACACCTACATACAAAACCTCAACGCCGATGGCGGACGCATAGGTCAGCCATGGGAAGACCACAAGTTCAATGAGAAGTTCCCCGCAGCAATGGAGCGCTTGGTTGGCGAAAAAGAAGGAAAATACATATTTGTAGAGTAGTAATTACGAAAAATTACTATCTTTACAACCCGAACAAACTAAAAACAATAAAGATTATGGAATTTGAAGGCGTAGTTTATAAGATATTGCCCGCGACTCAGGGTACATCAGCACGCGGCGAGTGGAAGAAGCAGGAGGTTATCTTCGAGTTGCCAAACGAGTTCTCTCGCAAGGTGTGCGTTATATTTTTCAACAAGGAGAGTGATGTTGCTCGCTTGAAGGAGGGTGCCACGTACACCGTGTCGGTAAACGTCGAGTCACGCGAGTATAATGGTCGTTGGTACACCGATGTACGTGCTTGGCGCGTACAGCCTAAGGAGGAGGTTGCAGCACCTGCTGCCCCAGCAATGCCCGACATGCCACCATTTGGTGAGGAGCCTGCCTACACAGCTCCTGCCGCAGAGGTTGATGACCTACCATTTTAATCACTAAGTAGGGTAAAAAACTAAATAGCCTGTCTAACTCGGTTAGACAGGCTATTTTAATGTATTCCAATTCTACTACTCGACAGGAGTCAGAGTGACATCCTTAGCCTGATACAAGGCTTTCACATTGTCGAATATTGCCGAGTAATACTTGCCTCCAATGG
>JAFPAD010000104.1 GCA_017424405.1 Alistipes sp. | reverse complement strand
TACACCTGCGAAACCAACTGCAACAGCCAAGAGAGCAGTCTTCTTGTAACCGTGCTTTGCGAGGAGGTTACCAGCAGGAATACCCATTACTGCGTAAGCGATGAAGTTACACAATACACCGAGAGTACCCATCCAGTTTGCAACCTGGAACTGGTTCTTAAGAATATCACCCATTGGTGATGCAAGGTTAGTGACGAACGAGATCATACCGAAGAGCAAGATGCACACGATAATCGCCGGCACGTTAGAATTTTGTTTTTTTGTCATAATGTTTTGATTTAGTTAATGAATAATTATTGTTTTGCTGTTATTTATCTCTCTCAATCACAAAGGCACACAAATTCACGAGCGCCGTTCTATATGGAGAATCGGCATACCTTGCCAAGATGGCCGTAGCGCGGTCGATGTAGGTCTGCATGGTGCGTGCCGCCATAGCCAAACCGCCCGTGTTCTCCACTACACTCTGCAAATAATCCACTGCCGAGGAGTCAGTGGCGCATTGGCTCAACTTATCCAACAACTGTACCTGCTCTGCCGAAGTGCAGTTCTCCAGCACCTCGATGAGTGGCAATGTGATTTTACCCTCACGCAGGTCGTTATTCGTAGGTTTGCCTGTCTTTGAGGAACGCGAATAATCCAAAATATCATCTTGAATTTGAAATGCCATGCCCAGAGCCTCACCAAAGCGACGCATCTGCTCCACGTCCTCGCGGCTCGCCATAACCGACACAGCGCCAATCGAAGCGCTCACACTGATTAGGCTGGCAGTCTTTTTGTAGATAATCTCAAGATATGAAGCTCGTGTGGTACTCTTTTCGTTAGTATGCTGACTCTGAAGAATCTCACCTTCGCACAACGTGGCAATTGAGCCCACAACGTGCGACACCAAATCATACTGAGCACTCTCCATACCGATGCTCATGGTGCGAGCCAACAAGTAATCACCCAACACCACAGCATTGCGCGACTGCCATAGGGCATTCACCGAAGGGCGACCGCGTCGCATATCGGAGTTATCAATCACGTCGTCGTGGATTAAAGAGGCTGTATGAAGCATCTCGACCATAAGAGCTGCCAAGTAGGTGCGCTTTGTGCAATTGCGTTCACCCTCAACCCACTCGCGCAGATTTGCCGACGATGTGAGTGCTGCGGCAAGCATTACAATTATAGGACGGATATTCTTGCCATGAGTAGTCAATACATACTCCAACATCTCCGACATCAACTTGCCGTCCGATGAGAATCTACTGCGAAGAAACTCCTCGAATGCCGTTAAATCCGAAGCAATTGGCGTACGAATTGAATCAAGTGTTACCATAAATTTTGCTTTAGGTGCAGTATTAGCTTTGCAAATATAGTAATTTTTCGCAACTACGCACTAAAAAAAGGAATGTTTTTCGTAACTTTGACGCAGTTAATTTAAAAAAGATGAAATTTTACTCTTTCAAACCAAAAAATATCTTGACGACGGTTGTCACCGTCATGCTATTCTTCGTACTTGCAGCTATATACTTCGCACCTCAACTTTCGGGCGAGAAACTCGTGCAACACGACGTTCTGCAATACGAGGGTATGTGCAAGGATATTCTCGATAACCGCTCTCTCACGGGCGAAGATGCACAATGGACAGGTCGCATGTTCTCAGGCATGCCCGCCTATCTGATAAATGTGAAGTATCCTGCGCAGCTCATCAAAGGCACCATAGGCAAGGTTACGAACATTGTGGACATACCTATCTCGTTGCTCTTTTTGTCGATGACGGCAATGTGGGTGGCGCTGCTCATCATGGGTGTAAACCCCTGGGTATCACTTATTGCAGCAATAGCATACGGTTTTTCGACATACTCGATTCTCATCATCGGAGCAGGTCACATCACCAAGGTATGGGCTATGGTATATGCTCCGCCGATGGTTGCAAGCGTGTGGTGTACACTACGCCGCAACATGTGGGTAGGAGCTACCCTCACAGCTCTTTTCACCTCGCTTGAGATTGGAGCCAACCACCCTCAGATAACATATTATTTTCTGCTGGCAATGGGTGCCATGTGGCTCAGCGAGGCGATATTCACAATCAAGGAGAAGGCTTGGAAGAGTTTTGCGAAGCGCACGGCTCTGCTTTTGGCAGCGGGCATCATTGCCGTAGGCTCAAACCTCTCGCCACTGTGGTACACAATGCAACACACCAAGGAGACCACTCGTGGTGGCTCGGAACTCACCGCCGAAGATGCCACAAGCGGCAAGGACGGCTTGGACCTCACCTATGCAACAGCATGGAGCTACGGCAAGGCAGAGAGCTTCAACTTGTTTGTCCCCAACTTTATGGGTGGCGCTTCGTCCGACACTTTTGCTTCTGATGGAGCCGTAGCGAAATCACTCAAGCCCTATGGTATTGAGGATTTTGCCCAATACCTCCCACGCTATCGTGGCGACCAGCCCTTCACTGCGGGACCTACATATTTAGGTGCTGCCGTAATCTTCCTTGCTCTGTTTGCATTGTTTGTATTACCCGACCGCACAAAGTGGTGGATTGTTGGAGTATCTGTTGTGACACTTCTGATGTCTTGGGGCAATAACTTCATGTGGTTTACCGAGTTGCTATTCAACATCTTACCAGGATATAACAAGTTCCGCACATTGTCGATGTCACAGGTTGTGATACAGTGGACCATTCCGCTGCTCGCAGCTTTGGGCTTGACTTACGTATTCAAAAACCATCACGAAATACCACGTCTAAGACGAGCCGTTGCTACTGCAACAGGCATCACCTGCGGCGTGCTGTTGGTAATGATTATCGGAGGTCGTGCCATAGGAGATTACGGCATGCAACAAAGCGGAGAGTTGCTTCAGGGACAGTTCCTCCAGATGTTACAGCAGAGTGGCGCGAACGACTACATCAAGCAAGGACTACACGAGCAGATGGCATGGAGCACAGCCTCGGCGATGGCAGACGAACGTGCCGACGTAATGCGCACCGATGCGTGGCGTTCATTGTTGTTTGTTCTGTTGGCAGCCGGTGCCTTGTGGGGTTACATCGAACGACGAGTAATCACTCGCCCAGCAATTTTGTGCGCCGCACTTGCCATCATTGTCGCCACCGACCTTATAAACGTCGATTTGCGCTACCTGAACTACGACAACTTTGTGGAGGCGCGCACGGCGAAGATCTCACCTACGCAAGCCGATAAGTTTATCCTCAACGATAAAGACCCTGCATACCGAGTATTAAATCTCACTGTGTCGCCTTTCAACGACGCCACAACTTCATACTTCCACCGTTCGGTGGGAGGATACCACGGAGCTAAACTGGCTCGTTATCAGGACCTTATCGACAACTATCTCTCATCGCTCAACGAGGGTGTGTTGGATATGCTCAACGTGCGTTACGTAATCAATGGCAAGAGCGCCAGCGATGTCATCACCCGCCCAAGTGCCAACGGCGCAGCATGGACCGTGGAAAGCATCGTGCGTGCCGACTCTCCACAGCAAGAGATAAGCCTATTGGGCGAAATAGATATCAAAAATGAGGCCGTAGTGAGCAAGGAGTTCCTGCCACAGAATTTCAATTTAGGTAAGGGCGAGATTGCGTTGAAGGAGTATCGTCCTAATTACTTGCGCTATGAGGCAGATGTTGATGGTGATTCGTTTGCCGTATTCTCGGAGATATACACCGCCGAGGGCTGGCGTGCATATATCGACAACGTGGAGGTGACACCTCTACGTGTCAACTACGTTCTCCGAGCATTGGAGGTTCCTGCTGGCAAGCACATCATCGAGTGGCGTTATCGTGCTCCACGATGGGCTTTGATAGAGGGCATAACACTCGGCTTTTCAATCATGGTGTTGATAGCCATTGTACTAACCATTATAATCCCGATAATTAATGCGAGACGACAAAAGACTCAGGCGTAAAGTACGTCGTTCATACGTGGTTTCAACCATAAGCATCTCGATGGTGCTATTCCTCCTGGGCTCGGTGGGTTACATGCTCACAGCAGCCCTCACTACGGCACACACGCTGCGCAGCAGCATCACACTTTCGGCCGAGCTCGACAACGCTATAAGCGACACTCAACGCAAGAGCATCGAGTCTGAGATTTTAGCTATCGAAGGGGTGGAGCGTGCAGAGTATATGACCAAAGAGTCGAAGATTGACGATGCTGAGTTCCGTCGCATGTTCGCCACCGAGATTGAGAGCATCTTGGAAGAGAACCCCTTGCGCAACAGCTTCGAGGTGAGTGTCGCCACACGCGACAGAGCCACAACCGACCACTTGGTCGATTGCCTCTCGGCGATAAATGGCGTTGTCTATGTTGCATATCCCGCTTCGACAATCGAGCAGCTACACTCTTCCTTGACCAAGATTACAATCGTGCTGATAGTATTTGGTGGAGCACTGTTCGTAATATCAATCATTCTGCTCAACAACACCATCAGATTGGCAATCTTTTCACGCCGTTATCTGATAAACACACTGAAGTTGGTGGGTGCTACCAAGAGCTACATCAAACGCCCATTCCTAATCACTGCCGCCAAGCAGGGTGTGTGGGCTGGCGTTATTGCGAGCGTACTGTTCATAGCTGCTGTAGCGGGATTGAGTGGTGCCATGCCAGAACTTATCGCCACATCGGAATTAATCAAAGTGGGCATAGTTGTAGGAGCAATGATTTTGTTGGGTTTGGTTATTTCGTTACTCTTTACGACCTTTGCAGTCGGAAAATTTGTCAATATGAAGTCAAATAAAATATATCTTTACTAAATATGTTCAAAAAACTATTCCAGAGATTTAACTCGGCACAGGATCAAAATGACCCTCAAATGCCTTTGGCTTTGAAGAACTACATCTTAATAGGCATTGGTTTGGTGGTTATCATTCTCGGCATGGTGCTAATGTGCGGAGGCGGTAGCGAGAATCCCGAAGAGTTCAACTACGCCATGTTCTCATGGCGACGCATCACCCTCGCACCAATACTCATCGTAGGAGGCTTTGCTTTCGAGATTTATGCCATAATGAAAAAATTTTAACGCCGCGCCGTGATGACCATCATTGAATCAATTATACTTGGTGCGGTACAAGGTCTGACCGAATTTCTTCCCGTATCAAGCAGCGGACATCTGCAAATAGCCAAGGCGTTGCTCGGCGTAGAGATTGAGGAGAATCTTGTGTTTGATGTGACGTTGCACGCAGCAACGGTACTGAGCACTATCGTAATATTTTGGGCTGAAATTAAGCGCCTCCTCATAGGGCTATTCTCACGCCACTTCAATCAGGAGCAGGCTTATATCTTGAAGCTCATCATCTCGATGATTCCAATCGGCATTGTGGGTTTTGCGTTCAAAGACCACATTAACGCAATGCTCGAGTCGCCATACATCTTAACCATCGTGGGTGTGATGTTATTGCTCACGGCGGCTCTTCTCGCCTTTGCCTACTATGCTCGTCCCCGACAAAAGGAGGATATCTCTTATCGTGACGCCTTCCTAATTGGTCTGTCGCAGGCTGTGGCAGCCATGCCCGGATTGTCACGCTCAGGCACAACCATCGCTACGGGAATATTGCTGGGCAACAAGAAAACTATCGTAGCACAGTTCTCCTTCCTGATGGTTCTTGCCCCTATCTTGGGCGAGATGTTGCTGGAGGTGGTAGGTGGCGACATGGTGTTTGACACAATAGGAACACTGCCTCTGATTTGCGGCTTCCTATCCTCATTTATTGTAGGTTGCTTGGCTTGCAAGTTTATGATTAACATAGTAAAGAGAGGTAAACTCATTTGGTTTGCAGCCTATTGCGCCATAGTGGGTATCATCGCAATCGTAAGTAATATTATATAATATATATCATGACCCAAACTGAAAATCTGAGCGAAATAAATTTCCCAGAGGGCTACATCGCCGTAATCGACAAGCCGTTGGAGTGGACATCTACCGACGTGGTGAGAAAGATTAAGTTTGCATTACAGCATCTGGGATACAAAAAGATAAAGATTGGTCACGCCGGCACGCTCGACCCGCTGGCAACAGGCATTCTTTTGGTATGTATAGGCAAAGCCACCAAGATGGTTAATGCGCTGCAAGCCGAAGAGAAGGAGTACATCGCCGAATTGGAGCTTGGAGCTTCAACCCCAAGCTACGACATGGAGCACCCTATTGACCAACACTACCCCACCGAACACATCACTCGCCAGATGCTGGAGCAGGCTCTTACGGACCTCACAGGCAAGAGATTGCAAGCACCTCCAATCTACTCGGCAAAGAAGGTGGAGGGCGTGCGCGCCTATGAATTTGCTCGCGCAGGCGAGGAGGTGGAGCTGAAGAAGGCTCTCATAAACATCTACGAGATGGAGATATTGGATTTGCAGATGCCTTTTATGAAAATCCGAGTGCGTTGCAGCAAGGGCACATACATTCGTTCGCTAGCACACGAGATTGGTCAAGCAGTGGGCAGCGGAGCATATCTTCGCTCACTCCGTCGCACCCGAAGTGGCGGATTTACAGTCGATAATGCATGGGATTTGCAAAATTTTCTCGAAAAATTGAAATCAACTGAAACAAAATAGCATTTTTTTCGTATTACTTATTGATATTTGTGTCTTTCACAACTAAGCGAGAAGAAAATTATGAAGTTATCTCAGTACGGGTATGAGTTCTCTCCAGAGATGCTCGCCAAATATCCAGCCGAAAATCGTGATGAATCACGTCTTATGGTAGTTAATCGTGCCTCAGGCACTATCGAACACCGCATCTTCAAGGAAATCATTGAATATTTCGACGAAAAGGACCTCTTTCTTTTCAACGACACAAAGGTATTCCCTGCACGCCTCTATGGTAACAAGGAGAAGACCGGTGCCGAGATTGAAATCTTCCTACTCCGTGAGCTCAACAGCGAGCTTCGTCTGTGGGACGTAATCGTAGATCCTGCCCGCAAAATACGTATCGGCAACAAGCTCTACTTCGGCGATGACGACATGATGGGTGCCGAGGTTATCGACAATACCACTTCTCGTGGACGCACATTGCGCTTCCTTTTCGATGGCTCATACGAAGAGTTCAAGGAGGCTTTGTTCCGCTTAGGTGAGACACCTCTGCCACGTTGGGTACGAGAGAAGGTTGAGCCAGAAGACGCCGAGCGTTACCAGACTATTTTCGCTAAGCACGAAGGTGCTGTCGCTGCTCCTACTGCGGGACTCCACTTCTCGAAGCATCTGCTCAAGCGCATGGATATCAAGGGTATCGAGAAGGGCTTCATCACCCTGCACGCAGGTTTGGGTAACTTCCGCACCGTAGATGTTGAGGATTTGTCGAAGCACAAGATGGACTCTGAGCAGTTCTTCGTTACAGACGAGACTGCCGAATTGGTTAATTCAACAAAGCGCGCTGGCAACAAAGTGGTAGCGATAGGTACCACCGTAATGCGCGCCATCGAGACTGCCGTATCAACAGGCGGAATGATTAAGCCTATGTCGGGTTGGACTAACAAGTTCATCTTCAGCCCATATAATTTCACCGTTGCAAATGCTATGGTTACAAACTTCCAATTACCTGAATCAACTCAACTTATGATGGTTGCAGCGTTCGGAGGTTACGACCTTATAATGAATGCCTACGAAGTTGCTCGTCAGGAGGGTTATCGCTTTGGTACTTACGGTGATGCTATGTTGATTTTGTAAGTTTTTTAAACCAACGTAGCACCACATGGAGTTGTTAATGGATTTTTTTATTATCTTTGCACATTAAACACTTGAATATACATGGCTTCACGCAAAATACTTTACGTTTGTCAGGAGATTATGCCTTACCTACCCGAAACCGAGTTGTCGGCGTTGTGCCGTCATTTGGCGCAGGCGATACAGGAGCGAGGTAATGAGATCCGCACGTTTATGCCTCGTTACGGCTGCATCAACGAACGCCGCAACCAGTTGCATGAAGTAATCCGTTTGTCGGGCATGAACCTTATCATTGACGACAACGATCATCAACTCATAATAAAGGTAGCATCAATTCCTTCTGCACGTATTCAGATATACTTCATCGACAATGATGATTATTTCACACGCAAAGCTACATTGTGCGACGCCGACGGCAAAGAGTTTGCCGACAACGACGAACGTGCAATATTCTTTGCTCGAGGTGTATTGGAGACCGTGCGCAAGCTCAATTGGTCGCCTACAGTCGTTCACTGCATGGGCTGGATGTCAGCTGTGACACCTATCTACTTGAAGAAGGTCTTCAACGACGACCCATTGTTCCGTGACGTAAAGGTGGTTGTATCGCTTTGCGATGATAAGTTCACACAACCTTTGGACTCTAACTTCATGGAGCGCATCGCAAAAGAGGGCGTAGAGGACGAAAAACTTAAAGAATTATCACTTCCTTCACACGAAAATCTGTATCGTTTCGTTATTGACTATGCCGATGGCATTGTCGTAGCGTCCGACAAAGCCGATGCGGCATTGGTGGAGTATGCTCGCCAGAGTGGTAAGCCTATGCTCGAATACCAAGACCCTTCATCGGAGGAGTGTTTCGATAATTATAACCGTTTTTATGAGAATCTTTAATACAGTAAATCGTTGGATAGCGGCAGTTGTAATTCTCTTTATTGCTGCTATTGCAACATTTAGTGGTTGCACCACTACTGCCGAATATACTTTGGGTGAGGAGTTTACACCCGGACATCAACAGATGTTGATTCGCTATCGTTCGTACAAGGGAGGCATGCTGAAAGAGACCGATAAGGAGTCTACAGCATGCAAGGTGTTCGAGACACGTTTATTCCGTACCGACTCGGTTGGAACAACATCTTTGGGTAGCGTGTATATCGGTTATCACAAGGACTCTAAATTCGGTAGTCGTAAGTTTGGCTTCACAGGTCAGATGTTGTTCATGAAGGGTGTTAATGACTCTTTAGGTTTTGGTTACCGCCCGGTGTATGACTCTATGATGTTTGTTTTTGCGGTTGATACCTTCGCGGGTGATACCACAAAGCCTATCAAGTATAACATCTATGAGCTTACTGATTGTATCGTGCCGGCTTCGGCAGAAGATACTATCTTCTATGCCAACTACGACCCACGCCAAGAGGGTGCTTTGGCAGTTGATGCAAAGCCCATATTCACATTCCAATTCCCTGACCCTGAGAATGGTGTATATACCACATCTACGTCACTCCGTTTGACCGAGACCGAGGCTTCTAAGGATTTCATCGACCGACTTATGTGTAGAACCAAACTCGATGAAAACGGCTTGGCTAATGACAATGTTGTGGCGTACGAGTCGGATTCGGCATTCGTTCACAACTTCCACGGTCTTCACATTGAGGTGGCGGAGATTCCTGAGGGTGAGGGTTCGTCATTCTCGTTTGCATCAAAGAGCACAGGTATTCAGTTGATGGGTCGTATGCGTAACCCCGGTCACGATAGCGACATCATGGCAGATACGCTCAACATCTCATATAAATTCAAGGACGAATATGCTACCGATTTCGGAAACGTGAGTGCACAAAGCGTAGCTTACGATTTTACAGGTGCCGAGGTTGGCAACTTCGCTATAGAGGAGGTTGATAATAACCGAGGTGAGGTATCGCTTGGATATATCGATGGCTGCGGTGGCGTATATACCGAATTGACATTCACTGACGAATTCCTATACTCACTCAGAGAGATTGGTGGCGATGAAACCGACTACGTGTCGGCGGCGATTAATCAGGCGGCGTTGAAGATTTATATCGACGGTGCGGATTATGACTA
The DNA here is from genome assembly GCA_017424405.1 of Alistipes sp. Taxonomy (GTDB): domain Bacteria; phylum Bacteroidota; class Bacteroidia; order Bacteroidales; family Rikenellaceae; genus Alistipes. Next base: position 38,506 of record JAFPAD010000104.1, on the reverse strand, counting down.
TACGCTCATTGACCCTATACCAATGTCGGAGAAGTTGAACACTTCACTCTCTCGTCTTGGTATCTACTCTGACTATAAGACTTTGAGTCCAATACCCGATTATCTATACACTCAAGAGAGCTCAGGTGTGTTGTATTACAACGGATACATGAACCGAAGCCTTGCGTGCTACGAGATGAACATTTCATCATACATGCAAGCGCTGGTAAATGCAGTGCTCAACCTCGAGGAGGAGGCTGATGGAAAACTCGATTTTTCGAAGATGAGCGTTCCTCGCGTACTATACCTCGCACCCGGAGCCTACGATAGATTTTCGTTCAACCGCTCGGTAGTGCAAGGTTGCGATGAGCAAAACTCTCCAGCAGCCATACAGCTCGAGCTAACGTACACATTGGTAAAATAGAAACGTAGAATCACGACAAACCTAAGCTCACTCTTAGGTTTTTGTCGTATTAAAAGATAGATGGAAATGCAAGAAAACTTAGTCATCGTAGAGTCCCCCGCAAAAGCAAAGACCATTGAGAAATTTTTGGGTAAGGACTACGTGGTAAAGTCAAGCTTCGGACATATCCGTGACCTATCGAAGAAGGGTCTCGGTGTAAAGATTGATAAGCAATTCTCCCCCGACTATGAGGTGTTGGCAGACAAGAAACGAGTTGTCGAGGAGTTGTCGAAACTCGCATCAAAGGTTGATACCGTATGGTTGGCTTCCGATGAGGACCGCGAGGGAGAGGCTATTGCATGGCACTTGGCAGAGGTGCTTAACCTGCCTATCGACAAGACAAAACGTATTGTCTTCCATGAGATTACAAAGAATGCCATTCTCAACGCCATAGAGAATCCTCGCACCATCGACATGAACCTTGTCAATGCCCAGCAAGCACGTCGTGTGTTGGACCGCATCGTGGGCTTTGAGCTTTCGCCCGTACTCTGGAAGAAGGTGAAACCGGCTCTTTCGGCTGGGCGCGTGCAGAGCGTTGCTGTGAGATTGATTGTCGAGCGCGAGCGTGAGATTATATCATTCAACCCTACCCCTTATTTCCGCGTGGTGGCACAGTTCTACCCCGCCTCAGATGAGAGCAAGACTCTTTTCAAGGCAGAACTCTCGCACCGCTTCGAAACAAAGGAACAGGCGCAGGCATTTTTGCAGAGTTATGTAGGTGCATCGTTCACCGTAACGAAGGCTGAGGAGAAGCCTACAAAGCGCTATCCCGCAGCGCCTTTCACCACATCGACTCTTCAGCAGGAGGCTGGTCGTAAGCTCGGCATGAGCGTAGCGCAGACAATGAGTGTGGCACAGCATCTCTACGAGCAGGGTCTTATCACATACATGCGTACCGACTCGGTGAACCTTTCGGCTCAGGCTATTGCTCAGTGTAAGAAGGAGATTGAGACTCTCTTTGGCGAGAAGTATTCGTCGGCACACAACTACAAGACCAAGACTAAGGGCGCGCAGGAGGCGCACGAGGCTATCCGCCCTTCATATATTGACCGCACCGAGATTGAGGGTACGGCAGCCGAGAAGAAGCTCTACGACCTTATCTGGAAGCGCACCGTTGCGTCACAGATGGTTGCAGCCGAGGTTGATCGCACCACAATCGTAATTGACATGCAGGGCAGTGAGCATCAGTTTATTGCCAATGGTGAGGTTGTTCGCTTTGATGGTTTCCTACGCCTCTATTCAGAGTCGCAGGACGAGGATCAGCAGACCGACAACAACGAGGCTATACTCCCAAAGATGGAGGTTGGCAGCGCCGTTATATCTTCACAGATAACTGCTACGGAGCGTTTCACTATGGCTCCAGCACGATATAACGAGGCATCGCTCGTGAAGCGTTTGGAGGAGCTCGGCATTGGTCGTCCATCAACCTACGCACCTACAATCACCACAATCATCAATCGTGGTTATGTGGTGAAGCAGAACAAGGAGGGTCAGAAGCGTCCATACACCTCCCTCACACTCTCGGCATCGGGCAAAATCAGCGAGAAGGGTCACAGCGAGAGCTATGGCAAGGAGAAGAATCGTTTGGCGCCAACCGACATAGGTATGGTGGTAAACGATTATCTTGAGTCACAGTTTGCTGAGATTATGGACTACCACTTCACCGCTACTGTGGAGAAGGAGTTTGACCATATTGCCAACGGCGAGATGACATGGCGCGATATGATTAACCGCTTCTATGCTCCGTTCCACTCAATGGTAGATAAAGCCATCGAGACACAAACCGACAAGACTTCACAGGTTCGCATCTTGGGCGTTGAGCCATATACAGGACTCACCGTAAAGGCTCGCATCGGTCGATATGGTCCTATGGTTGAGATTGAGGCTAAGGAGGGCGAGAAGGCTCGCTTCGCATCGCTAAAGAAGGGACAGCTCATCGAGTCAATCACCCTTGAAGAGGCCTTGGAGTTGTTTGCCTTGCCGCGCAACTTGGGTAAATATGAGGGAGAGGATTTGATGGTCGGTATCGGCAAGTTTGGTCCTTACGTACGCTATGGCAACAACTTCGCATCACTTGCCAAGAGCGATGACCCCTACACCATACAATATGAGCGTGCCGTAGAGTTGCTCCAGCAGCAGAAGGCACAAACAGCCGCAGCATCGGCTCCGTTGAAGACCTTTGCTGAGGACAAGGACATGGTAATCAAGAGTGGTCGTTACGGTGCATACATCGCCTACAAGGGCAAGAACTATCGTCTGCCACAGGGCAAGAAGGCTGAGGATATGACCTTCGAAGAGTGCCAGAAAGTTATCAACACCCCCAAGAAAAGCAAATAATTAATTTACTATAAACTTTAAAACTAAAACTATCATGAAGAAATTTGCACTCGTAGCAGCCCTTTTGTTTGGCATGGCTATCTCTGCATTTGCGCAGGAGGGTTATCAGTTCACCGATAAGAAGATTATCGGCAAGACTGTACCTATCACAAATCAGTACCGCAGTGGTACTTGCTGGTGCTTCTCTACTCTCTCGTTCATTGAGGAGGATATCATCGCATTCGGCGGCGAGGAGATGACACTTTCACAGATGTGGATCATTCGTCACGCTTACTTTGACAAGGCTGTGAAGTATGTTCGTTTGCACGGTAACCTCAACTTCGCTGTTGGTGGTGCTGCTCACGACGTAACCGAGATGATTGCTAAGTATGGTATCGTACCATTGGAGGCTTATCCTGGTTACAACTACGGTACTACAATGCCAGAGTTCGGCGAGATTGACGCTGTATTGAAGGCTTACGTTGAGGCTATCATCAAGAACGAGAACGGCAAGCTCACAACAGCTTGGATGAATGGTTTGAACGCTATCCTCGACGCTTACTTCGGTGTTCGTCCTGAGAAGTTCACTTACAACGGTAAGGAGTACACTCCAAAGTCATTCGCTGAGTCATTGCCAGTGAAGATGGAGGATTACCTCGAGTTCACTTCGTTCACTCACCACCCATTCTACTCAACATTCGCGTTGGAGGTACCTGATAACTGGATGTGGGGCGAGATGTATAACCTCCCACTCGAGGAGATGGTTGCTATCGTAGATGCTACTTTGGAGGCTGGTCACCCTGTAGCTTGGGGTACTGACGTAAGCGAGAAGGGCTTCAACGGCGGCAAGGCTATCGGTATCATTCCTGAGAGCGCAGAGAAGAACCTCATCGGTTCAGACGCTGAGAAGTGGGGCAAGCTCTCTGCTGCCGAGAAGCAGGCAAAGATTAACAACATGGAGGGCCCAATGAAGGAGAAGACCATCACACAGGAGATGCGTCAGGAGGCTTTCGACAACTACCAGTCAACTGACGACCACGGTATGGTTATCGTAGGCACAGCCGAGGACCAGGCAGGCAACCCATTCTTCAAGGTTCAGAACTCATGGGGTGAGAGCGGTCCTTACAAGGGCTTCTACTACTTCTCACGCCCATTCTTCGAGTACAAGACTATGGACATCATGGTTCACAAGTCAATGGTACCAAAGGAGATTTTGAAGAAGATTGGCTTGAAGTAATCAGACTTTTAAGTATTAAGTCACAATAGCCAGAAATGGCAACCGCCACACCCCAAACGGGATGTGGCGGTTTTATTTAGTGCCAATCAGGCAAATTTACAGCAACTCATTCAGTTTTTCATCCAAAGCCTCAACGCTTAAATTACGACCAATGATTTTACCCGTAGCTGCATCAATAAGGAAGTTTGAGGGGATAAATTGAACTCCGTATTTATCAGCTATCTCCTTCACAGCCTGTGGGTCGCAGAAATTCTGCCACTTCATACCAATCTTCTCTACTGCTGCCTGCCAAGACCCTACGTTTTCATCAATCGAGAGAGCAAATACCTCAAGACCTTTTGAGTGATACTTAGCGTAGAGTGCTTTCAGCTGCGGCATTTGGTGCAGACAAGGCTGGCACCACGACGCCCAGAAATCAAGCAATACATACTTGTTACCCTCTTTTTCAACAACACTCTTAAGCGAAACATCCTCGCCCTGCTCGTTCTTAACCGAGAAATCAATATACGAATTGCCAGTACTTACCGCCAACGCCTTCTTTGCCGCCTCAATAGGCTCGGCGAAGTAAGCCTGCTTATCCTCGGGCAACATCATATAGAGTTCCAACTCCTGCTCTGGATGTAACTCGCCTGTTACCATGGTAAGCAATAGCAGCGCAATAGGGTTATCAATATTCTCCTTGCTCTGCTCATAGAAAAATGTCATCAGTTGCTCCGCAGCAGCATCCTCCGACAACTCACCCTCCTCGATTGCAGAGTAGATAGAGATTACATTCTTAAATATTTCAGTCAGTTTATCATTAAGGGGTGTACCCGTTGGCTGGGGAATGTCCTCAAACATTTTGGCATTTATCTCTCCTGCTTCCAAAATAAATTGTGATGCAGCCGCCGATACATTTCGCTTCTCACCATTGAAATAAAAAGGGTGTTTAACAACAGCCACACAAGGCTCTGCAACCTCACCCTCGAAACGAAATGCGCCGTTAGTTATCTGCACAGAGTCAAGGAACTTATGCTCTAACTCATTCCACAAATAAGCCCACTCACCATCAGGGCAAATGCCCTCCTTGACCTCTCCATTAACCACATAATGATTTCCTTTGCTACAAGAGAATAGCGATAGCACTACGGCTAATGCCATAACGATAATAGTTGATTTTTTCATAATTGTTGATTTGTATAATAGTTAGTGATTATATACTTCTCTCCGACAAAGGATTCTGCGTAAACTTACGAATCTGCAAATAGAGGAGCAACGCTGCCAACAGCGTAGAGGCGAAGTCGGCAATAGGAATTGAGTACCACACACCATCTACTCCGACATACTGAGGCAATACAAGCAGCAGCGGCACGATAAAGAGCAACTGACGCGACACCGAAAGCAGAATCGCTCGCTTAGGCTTGCCAATATGCTGGAAGAAGTTACCTGCAACGATGTTGAAGCCCACGATAGGCAACATCATCACCAACAGGCGCAGACCTCGAGCAGAAGCCTCGATAAGCGTTGTGGCATCACCCGTACCATCTTCGCTAACAAACAAGCGCACCACTTGATATGGGAACACCTCACATACCAAAAAACCAAAAGTGGTAATAGCCATAGCCCAGCCCACAGTCATCCACAATGTATTCAGAACGCGGTCATACTTCTTTGCGCCGTAGTTATATCCCACGATAGGCTGCATGCCCTGCGTAAGACCCATCACCACCATAGTGAACAAGAAAGCCACTCGGTTAGCGATACCATAAGCACCGATAGACAAATCACCACCATAGTGTCGCAACTTGGTATTAACCAAGATAACTACCACACACGCGCATGACTGAATCATGAATGGAGCCATGCCCACGCCAATAATGCTCTTGATAATATCCCAGCGGAAACGGAAGATACCACTACGGAAACGCAGGAATGTATCGGGGTGTGAGAATATCTTAATCTGAACCACGAGCGACACCAGCTGCGACAAAATCGTAGCCCATGCCGAGCCAGCAATACCCCACTTAAAGACAAAGATAAACAGAGCATCGAGCACAGCATTAAGTATCACCGATATGAAGGTGATATTCATAGCCTTATTAGGGTAGCCCGCAACACGTAACATGCAGTTCAAGCCGTGGAACATGTGCGTAACGACATTTCCATAGAGGATTATACGCATATACTCCCTTGCGTAGGGTAACGACTCATCACTTGCGCCAAAGAAGTAGAGCAGTTCGTCAAGGTAAAATAGTCCAAACAACATCAGCACCACGCCCAGCACCACATTTAGCAACACGACATTTCCCAGGATATTCTCTGCCGCAGGCTTATTACCCTGCCCCAGACGTATTGACGTAAGTGCTGCCGAGCCTGCGCCAACCATAGCGCCAAAGGCTGCCGTGAGGTTCATCATCGGCATGGTGAGAGCCAAACCTGTGATTGCCAAAGGACCTACACCCTGACCTACAAAGATGCTATCGACGATATTATATAGCGATGCCGCCACCTGCGCAATAATGGCAGGCATGGCATAACGAAACAGCAACTTCGCGAGGCTATCGGTACCTAATGATAAAGGGGAATCTTGAACATTCATACTGGGCGCAAAGATACGAAAAAAATTCAAGAAGAGATTGCGCTACATAGTAAAAACAAGGATATGATTCTCGCCGAGGCACTCACCTCGAAGTTCCACGTGCTCAGTGCCTAACAATTCGGCAACAAGGCTCCACGACTTACCCTGCTGCTGAACCGACAAGATAACGATATCGCGAAGGAAATCTAAGCCTTCTCTACCCGCATATTTATAGAGTGCCTCCTTGGCGCACCACACCACCGCTGCCCAGCGTCTATCAGCTGAGAGCTGTGACTCGGCTACGGTTATATAACGTGACTTTACATGTTCGAAATTGCGGTCTATGCGCTCCACATCGACGCCACAAGGATCCTGCGACAGCGCCACAGCCACATAATCACGACTATGCGATACAGAGATATGTTGATATTGAGAATTTCTGATTTGAGGTTTACCGCTGGGTAGGTATGACACCTCGGCAGTAGTCGGCGACAGCATCTCTCGTAGCAATGCTCGCCACGCCAACCTCGCTACACGTGAAGACAAAGCCGTTATGCCCTCAACCGATTGCAACTCCTCTGCGGTAGCATTATGCTCCAGCTCTGCGAGATTACCGATGGGCACAACTGCAACTTGTCCACACCTTGTGGGGTAGATATGGCGATTATTTTTTATCATGATTGCCTATCACCACCTTTATTTTATCTACTCGGTGGGCGTCCATAGAATGAACGGTAAAGCGCATGTTGTGGGCTTCAACCATATCGCCCTTCTTCAAGAGGTCACGCTTAAGCTCCAGCATCAAGCCAGCAAGGGTCTCGGCACGTCCCTGCACATCTTGCAAGTAATCTTCGCCCAAATCCAACACACGTTCAAAGTCGCCGATATGGGTCTTCCCCTCGAACAGATAGGTATCCTCACTCAGACGTTCATAGAACGACTCGTCCACATCACTCTCATCTGAAATTTCGCCAACGACCTCCTCCAAGATATCCTCCAGCGAAACCAAGCCCTGCGTAGCACCATACTCGTCCACTACGATGGCAATATGAATTTTATTCTCCTGAAAATCGCGCAACAGGTCGTCAATTTTCTTGTGCTTGGGGATAAAGTATATCTTGCGCAACAACTGCTGCCAACCATATTCGTTGCCACAGTTGATGTATGGCAACAAATCCTTGACGTAGAGTGCTCCCTTGATATTATCCAAATCCTCATCATAGACGGGAATACGCGAGTAACCCGAATCAATGATGGTAGCCTTCACCTGCTCGAACGACGCCTTGATGTCGAGGGCTGTGATATCTACTCGGGGACGCATAATCTCCTCCACCTCGGTATTGACGAAGTTGATGATACCCGACAGCATCTGATGCTCCTCGCGTGAAGCTCCTCGCGCCAAATCCACAGCATCGGCGAGCTGCTCAATCGAGATATCATCTTGACGCACCGCCATACGGCTCAATCTACCGCCCGTACGCACCAACACATACGACAGCGGATAACACACAAAACGGAAGAACTTGATTGGATAGACCACAAAGCGAGCAAAGCCTCGAGGTGTGCTTTGCGACAACACCTTAGGTAATATCTCACCAAAGAGCAACAGCAAGAAGGTCACCAGCACAGACTTCACAACAAACTCAAGCACGCTGCTTGTAAAGTCAAACATCGTGTCGATGATGTTCGACGTGAGTATAACGATGCCGATATTGACCAGATTGTTTGCCACCAATATGGTTGCCAGCAATTCATCGACATTACCCAGCAACCCCATAATGGCCTGATCTCGCAAATCGCCATTCTCCTGCATGTCGGTCTTCTGGTGATGCGTAAGCGAAAAGAACGCAACCTCAGAGCCCGACACAAGTGCCGAGATACAAAGCAACAACACGCTCACTGCCAGCATAAAACCGACATCAAGCGTGAAGCCCTGATATATGATACTACTTCCCAATACTATTCAAATTTAAACATCGGATTGTCGTTCGCTGCATTAGCACCCTGCTCATCCTTCAATACCTCCTTGCGACGAGCCGAATTGTCGGTAATCATCTGAGCGCCACGACGACAATATGATGGCACACGCAACTTCTCCTCGATGTTGTCATACTTCGAAGGCTTGCGCTCAAGCACCGCCGCCGATGATGATGGGTGAGGAATTACAATTTCAGGATTGACCGTCTGTGGCTTTGTAGGAGCAGGCTTCTCGACAATGATATCCTCCTCTACTGCTACCGCAGGCATGTCTGCAAACTCTGGCTGCTCGTGGTCGTCGGCAAAGCCTGTGGCTACAACCACTACCTCCAACATGCCGTCAGCCAAAGGCTTGGCACTAACACCCCAAATGATGTCAGCATTGTGACGGTTGCCATCTTCGTCGGTATAACTTGCATACTCCTGAATGTAGTTAATAACCTCCATTGCCTCGTCGTAGCTGATATCGTCGATGCTCGACGCTGCCACGTTGAGCAAAATCTTCTTCGCACCCGAGATAAGGCTACGATTAAGAAGTGGCGAGCACAATGAACGACGTGCCGCCTCTACAGCTCGATTATCACCCTCAGCCGACGCCACACCCATGTGGGCACGACCGCTACCGCGCATAACTCGCTCCAAATCGGCGAAATCGACACGGATAAAAGCCTCCTTAACGGTGATAATCTCGGCGATACCCTTTGTAGCCGAAGCCAAGATGTCGTCAGCCTTACCAAATGCCTTCTTGATAGGGAGCTTACCATACATCTCACGAATGCTCTCATTGTGGATTACAAGTAACGAATCGACATACTTACGCAACTCGTCGATACCACGCTCCGCCTGCTCGACACGTGTGCGTCCCTCGGCAGGAAATGGCGAGGTTACGTTAGCAACCGTGAGCAGACCCATATCGTGAGCCAACTTAGCAATCACAGGCGACGCTCCCGTACCTGTACCGCCACCCATACCGGCAGCGATAAATACCATCTTGGTGCCATGAGCCTCGAGGTACTGCTTGATTTGGTCAAGCGACTCCATCGCAAGCTCCGAGCCACGCTCAGGGTTATTACCTGCGCCCAAACCCGGACCCATGACAATCTTATTCTCGTTTGGAATATCCAGATTATCCAATGCTCCCTTATCGGTATTACACGCAAGGAAATTCACTCCCGTGATACCGATGTTCCACATGTAGTTGAGTGCATTACCACCTGCACCACCTACACCAATAACTGTTATTATAGATGCGCCCTCCTTCTTAGGCATGGACAACTCATTTAGCAAATCTTCCATCTCTCGTACTTGTTAATATTCTTCATCGTCGCCATTATCCAACCCCTCGTCAGGATTAAAGGCTCCATCAATCTTATTCTTAAACCAACTCCAGATGCCTCTTGACTTTGGAGTTACATCGTCATCTTCTTCGTCCTCAATCTCATCGTCCCAATTGTCATTATCCTTCTCGGTCTCAGGCTCAGACACAGGCGTCTGCACCGATGGAGTAGGCTCTACGACCTTAACCTCTGGCGCTGGCTTGACCTCGTTCTTAATTGGAGCTGGCGACTGCAACTCGCGCACGGGGCATGCACCCTCCTTAGCACCACTCAACAACAACGAGATAGCCATCGTGAGATTTGGTGACGACACCTTATCCAATGCCTCGGTTGCAACACCCATCTCGGCACATGACACACGTACCTCCTGCGAGGTAATCTTCTGGAACAAATCGGCAATATGATCCAACGCAGCGCCACCACCCGTAAGAACGATACCTGCGGCGAGCTTTTTAGCATAACCCGACTCACGAATCTCCGACCACACATACTCGGCAATCTCCGACATGCGTGCCTCAATTACGGTTGCCAAATTCAAGCGCTGGATAGGCTTGATGGCACGGCTGCCACTGTGAATTTCAATCTTCTCATCAGGAGTAAGCTCAACCATCGCCGAGCCATAACGACGCTTAAGAGTCTCAACTGTCTTAGCAGGGATAGTGCCAGCGTAAGCTCTGATGTCAGAATTAACCACAGCGCCTCCCATAGGAATGGTAGCTATGTAGCGCAACACGCCGCCGTAATAGACCGCTACATCGGTAACACCGCTACCGATATCTACCACTGCTACGCCCTCCTCCTTCTCGTCGCTATTGATTACCGACTCACCTATAACGGCTGCACCTGCATAGAGATTACGAATCTTGATGCCTGCACCCATGAACACGCGCAACAATCTATCCTTGGCGGTGTGCTCACAAAGAATGAAGTTGTAGGTCGATGACAACTGCGGGCTGTAACAACCCACAGGATTTTTCATCTCAACGCCCGAAGTGCCTTTATACGTTACAGGATAGTAATCCATGATAACCTCGCCATCAGCCGACTTCACACTACGCATTCTCTCGCACAACGCATTCACATCACGCTGCGAGATACAAGCCTCCTTATCCTCCACAAAAACATGGTCGGTATAGTGGGCGCAACGCACAAACTTTCCCGAAATGGTCACATCAGCATCGGTGATGACAATACCAGCCTGCTGCTCGGCACGAGCACGAGCACGACGCAACGACTCGGTCACCATTTGGCTATTATCGACCAAACCCGCCTGCATACCCTCGCATGGCTCCGACACTATCGTTTCGATATTGACTGTACCAGAATCTGCTATTGAACCTACGGCAATAACCACTTCTGAGGTACCAACATCTATGGCAACAACATACTTCTTTTTATCCACGACTATAATCTTTTTATCTATTCTTAACTTTTGAATTCAACCCTATTTCGAGCAAACCACCTGACCCTTATACTTGACCGAGATAGTACGAAAACTATCCCACCCTAAATTCCTGAGTCCATTTTGATAGAATGAATACAATCTCTCGAGTTTCTCTTCATTCTGCTCGTTGTCGCCCACCTCTCCAAACAGCACCGTGTGGCTACCCGTACGAGGTATGAGCTTTAATTCGAGGGCTCCGCTACTCATCGTAGATGCCTCTATTTGAACAATTTCAGCACCCCAAAACGAGTCGTCCTCGATATATTTTACAAAGTTAATGAGTTTAGTGAAATCTTCATATCTTTTCATTAACTTTTTTTGCTTCTCAAGTTCAAGATTTTGGCGTGCCGTGATGGCTTCGAGCTTTTTGGTATTCTCGCGTTTCCAAAAAGCATAACGTCGCCACAGCGCCGCCTTCTCTCTTTTCTTTATCTTTTGACGTTTGGCAAAATCCTCATCACTCTCGCCCCAGCCCTGATAGCGGATAATGCCTCGTCGGGCAACCTTCAGCCCATAAACCTTCTTAACCGAATCTCGAATCTCCTTTTCACGTTCAAAAAACGGTTTTTTATCGTGCTGCAAAGCTGAAATACGCTCATTCGACTCATCAATAAGCCTTGATATATGATCCTTGACAAAACCCACATAACCTCTCTCCAATGGCGGACTATATGAGCCCGTAACCACAGGCACATAAACCGACGATTTACCTGGAGCAGGAAAGGCAAACCCCTCCTGAGTAATATAGCAATCATAGCCATCGACCAGCAATCGCAACAGAGGCTTACGCTGACTAACAACCACATGCAACACACCGTCGTGTGTCACATGAGCATTTGCGCGGTCCACAAAGCCGTTGCTGCGTATCACGCTCTCGATACCCATCAAATCAACATCGGCAATGGCTACGCCTGTGGTGGGAATACCACTTTTAGTAATCCACCTCTCAACCAAATCGCGCGACACAAGGGTCTCGTCGGGCAGGCTATCGAGTATAGCAACGTCTAAACCTTGAACAAGAGCAGTGGAGGCATGCTGCTCGGCACGTTTGTGAAAAAATATCACAAACCCCACAACGGCACACCACATAAAAACCACGCCTACTATGTTCCACACACGTCGCATTACGCCTTCTTCTCCAACTCTTTAGCTATGGCACTACAATAAGCATCAATATTTCCAGCTCCGAAGCTCACAACAACATCGGTCTTGGCAGCTGCCAACGTCTCAGCCAGCAACTCTCGCTCACAAATCGACACTGGCGCATCAACCAACTCGGCAATCATCTCCGACCCTACGCCCTCGATAGGCTCCTCGCGCGCAGGATAGATAGGCACCAACACCACCTCATCGGCATACGACAAAGCCGCAGCAAACTCACGATACAAGTCGCGGGTACGGGTGTAGAGGTGAGGCTGGAACACTGCCGTCAGCTTGCGTCCAGGGAACATCTTGCGAACCGAAGTAATAGTAGCCTCCAACTCCTCAGGGTGGTGAGCATAGTCGTCCATATAGACCTGACGAGGAGTGTTCACATAGAACTCAAAGCGACGCTTAACACCCTGGAACTCCGACAAGCCTTTACGCAACAAATCGAAATCCAACGCCTCGCCTCGACGCTTCGCAGCGCACCACATCGACGCTACTGCTGCCACAGCATTCTCGACATTCACCCAGCCTGGGATACCTAAGTGACAACCCTCAATCAAACCATCGGGAGTAACCACGTCAAAATCGTAATATCCGCCCTCACAGAGCTTTACATTGGTTGCGTAGAAATCACTCTCCGCGCAATCGTAACTATATCGCCATATATCAATTCCCTCCGGAAGTGGAATATCAACACCCTGCTTGAGCACCAACGCTCCACCCTCCTTGATGAGGGCTGCAAACTGACCAAACGCCTCGACGACAGCCTCATATGTGCCATAAATATCAAGATGGTCGGCAGCAACCGACGTAATGACAGCCACATCGGGCTTCAAGCGCAAGAACGAACGATCGAACTCGTCAGCCTCCACCGCCAAACGATTGCCCTCGCCCAAGACAAGGTTGCTCGAAAAATTCTTCGAGATACCACCCAAGAAGGCATTACCTCCAGCACCTACCGCCTGATTAAGCCATGCGATAAGGGTCGAGGTTGTGGTCTTGCCATGAGTTCCTGCCACAGCCATGACATACTTGCCCTCGGAGAGATGACCCAGCATCTGAGAACGCTTCTCCATCTTAAAACCGCCACGACGGAAATACTGCATTTGAGGATGATCCTCAGGCACGGCAGGCGTATAGACCACAAGTGTTGAGTTCACAAAGCGATAGGTCGAAGGTATATGCTCAACGCCATCTTTGTAGATGACCGTTGCACCCTCAGCCTCAAGCTCCTGCGTGAGAGGGGTCTCGGTGCGGTCGTATCCCGCCACCATCTTACCCTCATGCAAGAAATAACGAGCAAGAGCACTCATACCGATACCTCCAATGCCCATGAAATATACATTATTCAAGTGTTTCATCGCTTACCACTCCTTTTCAATCTGTTTCACAACGCGTTCGGCAGCATCTGCCACACCCAACTTCATTATATTCTTCGACAACGTCTGCAAACGCTGCTTGTCGGCAAGAAGTTCCAATGCTCGCGGCATACCCTTTGTCACAACTTCGCTATCACGCACCATCTCGGCAGCATCTTTCTCGACAAGAGCCATTGCATTCTTGGTCTGATGATCCTCCGCAACATTTGGCGATGGCACAAACAGCGTAGGCTTACCCACCAAGCACAATTCCGACACGGTGCATGCGCCACTGCGCGAAAGCACAAGATCGGAAACCTCATAGGCGAAGTCCATGCGTTCAATAAACGCACCCTGCCAAATGTTCTTCGTAGGATGCTCCTGCAAGAAGGCTTGCATCTCCTTCTCGTAATATTTTCCCGTCTGCCAGATAACCTGTACCGGAGCCTCACCCTCGAGTGAGAGTATCCAACGCTTCATCATCTCGTTGAGTGTGCGCGTGCCGAGTGAGCCACCCACCACGAGCAACGTTGGCATATCCTCCTTAAAACCGTAATATTCCAACGCCGCCGCACTCTTCTGAGAGGTTGCAGCAAAACTGCCTCGCAACGGATTACCCGTCATGATGATACGGTCGGCACGGAAGAAGCGCTCCATGTCATCATACGCAACACATATACGACGAGCCTTGCGCGAGAGTATCTTGTTGGTCACTCCCGCATGTGAATTTTGCTCCTGGATAACCGTAGGCACGCCCATGCGTTGCGCCGCCCACAATACCGGAGAACTCGCATAGCCTCCAAAACCCACAACTATATCAGCCGAGAAATCTCGAATGATAGACTTTGCACGGCTGACGCTGCGCACAACCTTGAAAGGAACAAGCAGGTTCTTCAAATCCAAACGACGCTGCAAACCTGCAATAGGCAACCCCACTATATCGTATCCCAATGCGGGAATCTTCTCCATCTCCATCTTGCCCTCAGCGCCCACAAAGAGAATCTCTACATTATCCTTATGTTTGCTCTTCAGAGCCTCGGCAACGGCTACTGCGGGATATATATGACCTCCCGTTCCGCCACCAGATAGTATTACTCGTTTCATTTTTCGGTATATATTTTACTATATGTTCTCGTTAGTGTTTACGTCGGGGTGACAATTAACGTCAGCACTGCCTATGGCTTGCGCCATTACCTTCCCCTTATCATCATATTTCAAAACCCAACTCTTAATTTCCCCTATCGTCCCCAGCTCTCACGGTCGAGTGAACGGTAGCCTATCGCCTCGGATATGTGCTGCGGCTCAATATCCTCCGTCCCAGCCAAGTCGGCAATAGTTCGTGCCACCTTAATAATTCGGTCGTAGGCTCGTGCCGAGAGCTGCAAACGCTCCATAGCTGCGTCCAGCAACCTGCGCGCCGCCTCTGACAGTGGACAAAACTTCCTTATCATCGCCGACGACATCATCGTGTTGGTATATATGCCAAGCCCCTGAAAACGCTGCGCCTGAATGTCACGGGCTCGAACAACCCTCGCTCTAACCTCGGCACTCGTCTCGGCTACACTCTCCGACGACAGCTCCTCGCGCGCCACAGGCGTGACCTCGACATGCAGGTCAATTCTATCCATTAAAGGTCCTGACACTCGTCCCAAATAGCGATGCACCGCCGCAGGCGAGCAGCTACACTCCTTCGTGGGGTGATTATAATATCCACATGGGCAGGGGTTCATCGATGCCACAAGCGTGAAGTTAGAGGGATAATCCACCGCATAACGCGCTCTGGCGATTGAGATATGTTTATCCTCCAACGGCTGACGCAACACCTCCAGCACTCCATGACCGAACTCGGGCAGCTCATCTAAAAACAGCACTCCATTATGTGCCAGCGACACCTCGCCTGGCTGCGGATTCTGACCTCCGCCAATCAACGCCACGGGCGATGCCAAATGATGAGGCGCGCGGAACGGACGACACAGCATCAAGCCTCGACTCGCACCTAACTTACCCGCCACAGAGTGAATCTTGGTGGTCTCCAACGCCTCCTCGCGACTCATTGGTGGTAAGATAGATGGGATACGCCTCGCCAGCATGGTTTTACCCGAGCCCGGAGGACCTATCATTATCACATTATGACCTCCCGCCGCAGCAATCTCCAGCGCACGCTTCACATGAGCCTGACCCTTGACATCGGCAAAGTCATCAACATACTTCTCCTCGGGTAGCACCTCGGGCATATTATTCTGCGCTGCCACAGCCTCAACCTCGCCGCTTAACACCGCAACCAACTCCCTCAACGAGCCTAAGGCATAGACCTCAATACCCTCAACCACCGAGGCCTCCATAAGATTCTCCTGTGGAACATATATCTTCTTAAAGCCCTCCTTACGAGCTTGAGCAACTACGGGTAATACACCCTTCACGCCCCGGATTGTGCCGTCAAGCGACAACTCGCCAACAAACACCGACTCCTCAAGCGCCGTCGTTGGCAGCTGCTCCGTTGCCGCCATAATAGCCACAGCGATAGGCAAATCAAAGCCCGAGCCCTCCTTGCGCAAGTCGGCAGGAGCCAAATTAACGACACACTTACGTGCCGTCATGCGATAGCCCGAATTCTCGAACGCCGAACGAATACGTTGCTCACTCTCACGCACAGCATTATCGGGCAAGCCCACCAGAAACAAGCCCAAGCCTCCGCCTGTGATGCTGACCTCGACTGTCACCATCACAGCTCCAATGCCTGAAACGGCTCCTGTGTGGGTTTTAACTACCATGCTCTAAGAATTAAAATGGCACATCATCAGACAGCGGTGCTGGATTATCCAAATTAACCGACACCGGCTGCAAATCAAACTCATTGCTTCCCATAGCCGAGCCTAAGCCGCCTGCCATGGCTCCACCTGCCGTGCCATCTACGATATCACCTACCGATGCTCCACCCATAACGGCTGTATAACCCGACGTGCTCATAGGATCGGCTGCCGTAGAATTCTCGTCCGCCTCCATATCGGCAAAGCGAGCCTGATCCTTCAAGAAGCGCAACTTAACATCGCACACCGCACCGTTACGGTGCTTCGCCAAGATAATCTCTGCCATACCTGCCGTAGGCATTCCATTCTCGTCGGTATTCATACCGTAGTATTCGGGACGGTGGATAAATGCCACGATATCGGCATCTTGCTCGATGGCTCCCGACTCACGCAAGTCACTAAGCTGTGGACGCTTCGAGCCACCTCGCTGCTCCGTAGCACGACTAAGCTGCGAGAGGGCTATCATAGGCACATTCAACTCCTTGGCGATAGCCTTGAGCGTACGCGAGATGAATGCCACCTCCTGCTCACGGTTGCCGCTACCCTTAGTCTCCTGACTACCTGTCATAAGCTGCAAGTAGTCAATCACAATAATCTTGATGTCATTATGAATCTTCAGACGGCGAGCCTTCGAGCGGAACTCAAAGACCGACAACGCCGGTGTATCGTCAATATACAATGGGGCTGTACCCAAAGGCTTGGTAGCGCTCTCCAAGTGGCGCCACTGCTCAGGCGTAAGTCGTCCCGACTTGATATCGTTGCTGTAAAGACCCGTCTCGGCAACGATAAGACGCATCATAAGCTGCACGGCCGACATCTCAAGCGAGAAGAATGCCACAGGAGCCTGATGGTCGATTGCCATATTACGAGCCATCGAAAGCACAAACGCCGTCTTACCCATAGAAGGACGCGCCGCGATAATAATCAAGTCACTGGGCTGCCAACCCATAGTAACTCTATCCAGAGCCATAAAGCCCGAAGGCACGCCGTTGAAAGCTGAAGTATTTTTACTTGCCTCCTCAATCTGCGCCAACGCCTTAGCAAGGATATCCTTTGCATTTTGCACCGAACGCTTCACATGACCCTCGGCAACCTTAAAAATCTCACCCTCAGCGAAACCTATCAAGTCGGTGACGTCCTGATCCTCATCATAGGAACGGCGCTGAATCTCAGTAGCCGAGCGGATAAGCTCGCGCTGCACATACTTCTGCGCAATAATCTTGGCGTGAAACTCAACATTCGCCGCCGAACCCACCTTCTGAGTAAGCTGGGCAAGATAAGATGCTCCACCAACCTTTTTAAGTTCCTTACGCACCTTCAGGCGTTCGGTAACGGTGTAGAGGTCGATGGGCTTAAGCTCTGCCGACAGGGATTCAATTGCTCGATAGATAATGCGATGCTCCTCAGTGTAGAAAGTCTCTGCCGTAACATACTCCTGCACGGCGATAATGCTATCGCGTTCCAGCATCAACGCACCCAACACAGCCTCCTCAAGCTCAACAGCTTGCGGCGGAACAGTACCCACTACAGGGGCTTCACTTAGCTTATCATAGGCGGCACGATTTGCTGCCGACGGTGTAAATTCTCTTGCCATAAAACTCGGAAAACAATTTTCAAGTTTCAAATTTAACAAAAATTGTCCAAACGGCAAGAACGAAACAATATGAATTTATAGAAAATTATAAACAGCCGATTGTTGATAATCTACGGCGCAATGTGCAGACTATGGCGCGACGTAGCCAAAACCGCCACACTCAATCGCACATCTTCAACCTTAGAGAGAATCTCCGACCCAAGCGACATGATGGTTGCGCCCGTAGTAAAGACATCATCGACAAGCAACACATGCTTGCCCCGCAACCTCTCGGGGCGACTCACACGAAACACCCCCTCGACATTATCCCAACGTTCGGCAGCACTATGCGACACCTGACTATCGTTGTAACGATAACGTCGCACACTTCCGGCATCGCACTCCACACCCAATTCACGAGCTACGCCTCGAGCTAAATACTCCGATTGATTATATCCTCTGCCGAGTCGTCGTCGCCAATGCAACGGCACAGGCACCACAACATCGACCGCCGAAAACAGACCTCCCTCATACAGACAAGCGCCATACCAACGACCCAAATCATAAGCCACACGCCAGAGTCCGCCATATTTGAAGTCGTGAATCATACTACGCCAAGGACTACCCTCGACATACCACAGAAATGCCGAAGCATGCTCAACAGGAAGCAGACCCCAAAATCTTTCACACATAGGATTATGCTCCTCAAGCCACAGATTAGTAAGCGGAGCTGTGATTTCACACGACGGACACACCACTCCTCGACCATGCAACAATGCTCCGCACACAGGACATGTAGGCGGAAACACCAACGACAGCGCATCAACCAGCAGATTACTGAGCATCGACATCAATCGAGATGTTTATCGGTTTATACTCCTGATGCGCCACCACCAGCGACAGCGCCTCACGTACCAACTCTCTGGCGCGAGACATCGAACGTCCATTCTCAATCTTAAGCATCAGGCGCATGATATAGACCCCACGTATTCTATCCACCGGAGGCGACACAGGTCCAAAGATACGATTTCCGAACTTCTCCCTCAATCGTTCGGCGAACCACGTTGAGCCTCGACGCAAAAGTTGCACATCGTCGCAGCGCAGAGTGAATTGAATAAGACGCGAATAAGGTGGATAATTAAACGCATGTCGTTCAGCGAGTTCGCTACGTGCCATAGCATCATAATTACCAGCTACAACCCACTGCAATACAGGGTGCTCGACTTCGCTGGTTTGTATCACAACAACGCCCTCATTCTCGCGCCTTCCAGCACGTCCCGCCACCTGAGTCATAAGCTGAAAAGCTCGCTCCGAAGCCCTGAAATCGGGACTACAAATCAAGTTGTCGGCATTCAAAATTCCCACCACCGCAACACGTGAGAAATCAAAGCCTTTGGTAATCATCTGCGTACCCACCAGAACATCAGTCTGTCCCTCTTCGAAGCTACGCACAATGCGATTATAGGCGCTCTCCGACGTGGAAGTATCCCTATCCAATCGAGCCACACGCGCCACCTCGAACAGCTCCTTAACCGCCTCCTCGACACGCTCCGTACCGAAGCCCATAGGCTTCAAGTCAGCCGTTTCACACTGCGGACAAAAGCGTGGCACATCAGCCACATGACCACAGTAGTGACACTCCATGCGATTGCTCACACGATGCATCGTAAGCG
Organism: Alistipes sp.; assembly: GCA_017424405.1. Classification (GTDB taxonomy): domain Bacteria; phylum Bacteroidota; class Bacteroidia; order Bacteroidales; family Rikenellaceae; genus Alistipes. The sequence goes on along the minus strand of JAFPAD010000104.1, from coordinate 18,636 downwards.
TCACATTACAGTGCGGACAACGCATCGTCCAGCCACAGCCCGAACACTGAACAAAGGGCGTGAAGCCTCGTCGATTTTGGAACAGCATAACCTGCTCGCCTCGACCCAACGCATCACGCATGGCATTGAGTAACTGAATATTAAAATGACTCTTGCGCTCGCCACGCTTTACCGAACGCATAGTATCTGAAATTATTATCTTAGGCGATTTAGAGGCTCCGTAACGCTCCTCCAATCGAGAATAACCATATTTACCCCACTGGGCATTGGCATAACTCTCAAGCGATGGTGTAGCACTACCCAGCAGCACACGTGCCCCATACAGCGAGGCAAGCACAACGGCACAATCCCTGCCTTGATAGCGAGGTGCCGTATCGCTCTGCTTATAACTTTGGTCGTGTTCTTCATCGACAACCACCAACCCCAAATGATTCAACGGCAAAAACAACGCCGAGCGTGCTCCCACAACCAATTCCCCGCCACGACTACGAGCCAATCGCAGATAACTCTCGGTACGACGCAAGGCTGTAAGCTTCGAGTGATAGGCTGTAACACGGCTACCAAAGACCGTCTGCAAGCGGTCGATGAGTTGTCCCGTGAGTGCTATCTCGGGCACGAGCATCAGCACGTCCTGCCCCTTGGCAAGCGTCTGAGCAATGAAATGCATGTATATCTCGGTCTTTCCCGACCCCGTAACGCCATGCAGAAGATGCACCGCACGCCCAATGTGCTGCGACGATGAAATCTCCTCCGCCACACGCTGCTGCGCAGGTGACAATGCAGGCAAATTAAACACTATCTCGTCGGCTCTTTCAGACCATCTTTCTCGCTCATTCACTTCGATATAGCCAGCCTTACGCAGAGTATTAATCTGAGCCGCATCGCAATCCAACAATCGACGTGGAATCTCGCCATAGCTATTCAATCCCGAGCCTTCGAAATTCACAATCTGCTCCAGCACCTCTGCCCTGCGGGGCGCTCGACGGCGCATACGCTCACACTCAGCCAACACATCAGCACGGCTCCACTGCTTCGAGAGAGCCACATAAGCCTCCGTGCGAGGCGAGAACTCACACTTGGCGAACTCCACCTCATCACCACCCTTGGGCTTAATCAGCGAAGGCAATGCCATACGCATAACCTCACCCAAAGTGCACATGTAATACTCGGCGAGCCACTCCCAATAGCGCATCTGCTCAGCTCCGAGCAAGGGCACATCGTAGAGCTTGCGCCCAATGCTTTTTATGCGCTTCACCTGCGGTGGCTCGTTATGCAAACGCCACACTATTCCCGTATAGACATTTCGCACACCGAACTGCACAGCCACAGCATCACCCAACTGCACCTCAACACACTCAGGGATAGAGAAGCAGTAAGCAGGTTGCGCCAACGGCAATACTATATCGGCATAACGTTTTGACATCGAAAGGAAATTTAACAGATTAAAGTTAGATTACTATCGTCAAGCAAATATATAAAAGTTTTTCCATTCTGAAAAAAAATAGTATCTTCGCAAAGGAGTAGAACAACTAACATCATGAAACGCCTTAGAACCATATTGACCATGATTGCCTTATGTTTTAGCATTTGGCACTCCGCGGCTCAATCACTACCAACAAACATTCACTCAGGACCGTTCAAGGCGGGACACATACAGGGTATTGCCTTGGACAAGAAGAACAACCACATCTACCTCTCCTACACCACCATGCTCGTAAAGTGCGACCTTCAGGGCAACATTCTCGGTTCGGTGACAGGCTTGATAGGACACTTAGGCGACCTGAGCTTCAATGACGAGGACGGCAGGGTGTATGGCTCGCTGGAGTACAAGAATGACGCCATTGGCAAGGGAATCTTAGCGCAAGAGAAGAGCAACAAGAGCTTCCTCGGCACATTCTACATCGCCATATTCGATGGCAGCAAAATCACGCGCCAGGGCATAGATTTCCAAGAGAGCGACGTAGCAACAACAGTTCTTCTACGACAGGTGTGCGATGACTACTCAGCAACGGCACACACCTCTGCAGGCGACTTCGAGCACCGACTTGGTTGCAGCGGAATTGACGGCGTGAGTTTTGGACCCAAATTTGGCAAAAGCTCGGGCAAGCAACTCCTAACAGTAGCCTACGGCATATACAGCGACACAAATCGCACCGACAACGATTATCAGGTATTACTGCAATACGACTTGTCGCAGTGGCATAAATACGAGCAACGACTCACCCAATTTGAAGATGGAATGCACACCTCGGGACCAATAAAGCCCGACGGCATATACTACGCCTACACGGGCAACACAACTTATGGCGTACAGAACATAGAGTACGACAAGGAGCTGAAGGTGTGGTGGTTGGCAGTTTACAAGGGAGTAAAAAAAGAATTCCCGAACTATTCACTCTTTGCCATCGACGGCACATCAAAACCCCGGCAGAAGCCTTTGAAGGGTGTGGACTACATCAAGCGAGGCGCTGTTGTGGAATTACAGCAACACCTCCCTCAACAGAACGACCCCGCAACGGGCATTGGTGGCTGGCACTTTGGGTTGGGCTCGACGGGCTTCTGCCCCGTAGAAGGTGGCTACTATTACATCTCGCACAACTACGCCAACCGAGAGGGTCAGGGCAGCAATCTGCGCCTATATCGTTTCAGTGGCGATGCTAACTCACCTTTCACCTTAGTTCAATAACCGATGGATTACAAAACAGCCATAACCGAAGTGGAGTGGTATCATACGCTGGTAAAGCGCAAGATACGCGAGTGGGGTCTGGAGCTAAACAAAGACGCCCGCGACCTATTGTTAGGTAACATGGAGGAGATTGCAGAACGACACGACAAACTGCAATTCAAAGCGTTGAAAGATGGATATTACATCGGTGAATTGGACGAGGAGGGGCTACGTAACGGCTTCGGCATAACAACCCACACAACAAAAAACCGCAACCGCTGGGTTATGCAGGCTGGCGAGTGGCACGAAGATTTGGCTCAGGGCTGGCACACGCTATACGACTCGGATTGCCCCGAGGCGAAGCACTTTCTTGCGCTGGTAAAATTCAAAGGTGAACGAAAATCAGAAAACGGCAAAATAGAGTTCTCCATCGCAGAGTATGGTTCAAACTTCACACCTCGCAAATATCGTCGCTACTCAGGCTTTTCGTGGTCAACGCTGGTGGTAGGACTTAGCATCGTATTCTTCGCCCTCTTTTTCATTACACGTCGCGTACGCCTAAGCCTTATTGGTTGCGCCGCAGTGGCTATATTCTACACCATCGGAGCCTTGCGCGAGAGGCAATAGCTACAATATCTCGGCTACAACGAAGTTGCTTCCGCCGACAAATATTGCGTCCTCGCTTCCAACCATCGACTTGGCATGCTCCAACGCCGCCGCAACACTCTGCACAACCTCTCCCTGCAAGCCCGCAACCGCAGCTTGACGAGCAAGTTCCTCGGCTGGCAAAGCTCGTGGCGACGAGGCCTGAGTGAAGATATACCAAGCGCCCTTTGGTAGCAATGGCAGCACATCATCGAGATTCTTCTCACGTGCAAAACCCAACACACAGACAACCTTATCGTGCTTCTGCTTAAGGTCCTCAAGCTGAGCCGTAACATACTTCAACCCATGCGCATTATGTCCCGTATCGCACACCACCAACGGATCGTGCGATAGCACCTGCCAACGACCAACCAATCGAGTAGTCGCAGCCGCCGACATCAACCCCTCAAGGTAGCCTTGACGCGGAATGGTCAGAGGCGACAGACGATGTAACACGTCAAGCACCGCAGAGGCGGTTATGATATTATTGAATTGATACTCTCCAAGCAAATCGAGCGACACATCAAACAGTTCGCCATCACGTTCACGACGCAACTTAAAATGTTGCAGCGCATCAGCCTTTGTCCTATCCAACAACGTGAAACATTGTTGAGCAAAGGATAACGACGCACCCTCCTGAGCAGCCTTTGCAACGAACACATCATCGCACTCAGCATCACTCTCGCCCACAACAACCGGCACACCTCGCTTGATAATACCCGCCTTCTCGCCAGCAATGGCAGGCAGCGTACCACCCAACAAGTCGGTGTGGTCGTGACCTATGTTGGTGATTACGCTCACCAGCGGGGTGATTATATTCGTAGCATCGAGCCTTCCGCCAAGACCTGTTTCAATAACAGCGACCTCGACACCCTGCTTAGAGAAGTGGTCGAAAGCCATAGCTGCCGTAATCTCGAAGAACGAAAGTCCCAAATGCTTTATCAGTTCGAAGTGTTGAGCCACAAAATCAACTACACTCTGCTCGGAAATCATCTCCCCATCAACACGCATGCGTTCGCGAAAATCCTTCAAGTGAGGCGAGGTGAAAAGACCCACGCGATAACCCGAATGTTGCAGCACCGACGCAATCATATGCGACGTAGAACCCTTGCCGTTAGTGCCTGCGATGTGAATGGTGTGATAATCATTCTGAGGATTACCCAGTGCGTGACAAAACTCCTCGATACGCTCCAAGCCAGGTTTATAGGCTGCCGCACCCACATGCTGAAATGACGTGAGCTGCGTGAAAAGAAAATCTAAAGTTTGAGTGTAGTTCATAACTATTATACAAGATGATTCTTGCGCTTAACCATATAGGCTACAAAATACATAACTCCAAGCAACGAGACAAGCACCGCAAGACGACCTACCCAATCGCCATACTCGACGTAGAGCGTCTTATCGTCGCGCACCTCGACCTCGGCGGTGAGCACACCTCGCTTATCCCAGCTCATGCTCTCAACGACATCGCCACGCGGAGTGATAAATCCCGACACGCCCGTATTTGCGCTGCGGGCGATAGCTCGACGGCACTCCACAGCTCGCAGACGACAGTAATCAAACAAACGTTTGTGTCCCGGCGTATTACCCCACCAGCCATCGTTCGACATCACGAGCATAACCTCTGCACCCTCACGGGCAAAGCGAGCAAAGCAGTCGCCATAGATACCTTCATAGCATATTGCAGGACCATATTTCACACCCGCCTTTTCAAACACCACAGCCTTATCGTTGCGCCCCAACTGACCTGTGATACCGCCCAAATCGACAAACTTATCCAAGAAACCGGTAAAAGGCATAGTCTCAACGCCTATAACAAGGCGCATCTTATGGTGTAGCGTCTGCTCCGTATCGGCATTTATGGCTACGGCAGAGTTAAACACATCGTAATAGCAACCCCACCCAACACGAGCCGTAAATGTAGGCTTCGTCTGAGATTCATAGTATTTAATGGTGGTAGCTCCCGTCACAAGCATCGTCTGCGGAAGATTCTCCTCGACAAGCGCAGTAAGCTGACCTACAACCTGACCCTCAAGAGGCTCATCATCGTCGAGCTTTTCGGGCAACGCCGTCTCGGGGAGTACTACCACGCTACTTGACGAGGGAGTCTGCGAAAGCAGGTCGAGAATATTTTCCGTCTGTGCACGTTCACTGCCGCTAAATTTTTCATCATAACAATCTACATTGGGTTGCAACACCGAAGCCTCAACACTCTCTGCCTGAGGCTCGTAACCCCAATACATCACCAACGACACCACCAACGGAGCCGTCACTACCACACCTGCGCGCAACGCTCTCCATGCGCTACGACGCAACACAAACTCAAAAATAGCGATATTGCTCACTAGCACCCACAACGAGCCTCCAAAAACGCCCGTCAGCGAGTACCACTGCACTGCCCACACATCGTTTGAAAATCCATTACCCAGCGTGAGCCATGGAAACGACAACACCTCGGCTGAGGTGTATAAATATTCGGTAGCAACCCACGTAAAGGCTAGCAACGTGTATGACAACGCACGCGAAGCACGCTTCGACACGTAGTGATAGAGCATGAAGCCCACCAAATTCCAAAACGTAGAGAATATTGTGGCGGTGATAGGTCCTGCGGGGGTAGCAATCCACACCCACCAGATGGTTGCGGCATTCCATAACACAAACGTCAGAGCCGCCCACCCCGCCATGCGCCACCAATCGCGCGCCGAGTCGGAATACGAGGCACTAATCATCATCAATGGCACGAGCGCTACCAGCAGCGTCAAGCCACTACCGCCCAACCATGCAGGGGCGAGCATCGCAAGGCTCAACACCACACATAAAAGTTTTATCTTCAATGACATACGCTATCAACTATTTCTGTTCACGGTCAATATACAACACTCCGTCCAGGTGATCAATCTCGTGCTGGAAGATTACAGCCGTAAAGCCCTCCACCGTCTCGGTATGCTCAACAAACTCAACATCGCGATATCGCAACACGATATTTTGGAAGCGCTCGACCTTGCCATGTCTATCGGGCACCGACAAACAACCTTCACCGCCAACCTGCTTCTCGCCATGAGTCGCTATAATCTCAGGATTTAAGAAAAACTCGAACGGCGCACCCTCTTTATCAAATCGCTGCACCGCCACCATACGGCGCAAGATACCCACCTGCGGAGCAGCAATGCCCACTCCATCATGCTCAGGGGCGCTCACCGTAGCCAGCATACGACGACAGAGCGTTGCAAGCTCCTCGCTACCTACCATCTGGGCACTCATAGGCAAACTTTGGCTACGCAACAGAAGCGAATCGGCGCTATTGGCGACACTCATAACCTGCATCACCTCGTCCTCACCTCGAAAAATAACATCACACTCCGATGCGGTAAAACCTCCTCGACACGAAACAAGAGCCACCATAGTGAATAATATTGCAATAATTCTTTTCATCAAACTACCATTTTGATTGCAAATATACTAAAAAAACTACGGCACAGGGTTGTTGAATAAATAAAATCAAATTATCGCCGAAAATTTGTTTCCAAACGTGTGATATACTATCTTTGCTATTCGAAGAAAAAGCATTTGTCATGGAGCAAGTTTTAACACTTCAATTTGAGCATTTCAGTTCGCACGACCTGCTACCCGCAGATGATTTAGAGCTGATAAAAGCAGCACAGGAGGCTGCCCAAAAAGCCCATGCGCCATACTCCGAGTTCCATGTAGGTGCAGCGGCTCGCCTCAAAAGTGGCAAGATACTCTCGGCAGCCAACTGCGAAAGCGAGGTATTCCCTTCGGGCATGTGCGCCGAGCGTTCGCTGCTATATTATCTCCAGACAAACCACCCCGACGACCCTATCCTCGCTTTGGCAATAGCCTCGTCACCTGCCACACGAGAGTGTACTCCTTGCGGTAGCTGCCGACAGGCAATATTAGATGCCCAGCGACGACAAGCGAGTCCGATACGCATAATCATGAGCAGCAACACAAGTGCTACGGCAGTTGCCTCAGCAGAGATATTATTACCCTTTTCATTTAGACTATGATACACCCAAAGGATATTTTATACGAAGACAACCACATCATCATCGTAAATAAGCGTTGTGGTGATTTGGTCCAGCCCGACAAAGAGTGCGACGAGGCTCTGGAGAATGATATCAAAACCCTAATCAAGGTACGCGACCACAAGCCTGGAGATGTATTCCTCGGCGTAGTACACCGCATCGACCGACCCGTGAGTGGCGCTGTGATATTTGCCAAGACATCGAAGGCTCTCACACGCCTCAACGAGATGATTCGCAGTGGCGAAATACACAAGACTTATTGGGCTATTGTCGAGGCACGTCCGCCACAGGACGAGGCAAGCCTTACACACTACATCGTGCGCGATGGTCGCACAAACCGTTCACGCGCCTACGACAAACCTAAAGCCGATGCCAAGAAGGCGATGTTGAACTATCGTCTGCTGGGTTGCTCGACACGCTACACGTTGTTGGAGGTGGAGCTTCTGACAGGACGTCACCACCAGATTCGTTGCCAGCTCTCGAAGATAGGCTGCTCAATCAAGGGTGACCTGAAGTATGGAGCGAAGCGTTCTAATCCCGACGGCGGCATATCTCTCCACTCACGCAAGGTGGAGTTCCTGCACCCTGTACGCAAGGAGCCGATAAGTGTCACAGCACCAACTCCGAAGGATAATCTTTGGGAGTTCTTCGAGGGACTTTAACACAAGAGGACGATGAGATTACTTATTCAACGTGTAAGCCGCGCATCGGTAACAATCGACAACGAGCTGCGCTCTGCCATAGGCAAGGGTTTGTTGGTGCTCGTGGGCATTGAAGATGCCGACACGCAAGAGGATATTGATTGGCTGACGGGAAAACTCCTGCGCCTGCGCATATTCGACGACGAGCAGGGAGTGATGAACCTCGACGTGCAACAGATCGAAGGCGAGGTGATGGTTGTGAGCCAGTTTACACTCCATGCCTCAACAAAAAAGGGTAACCGCCCCTCATATTTCCGTGCTGCCACCGAAAGCGTTTCGCGACCCATGTACGAAAAATTCGTCGCTGAGGTTGAGCAGTCGCTTGGCAAGAAGGTTGCAACGGGCGAGTTCGGTGCCGACATGAAGGTGGAACTTATAAACGATGGTCCTGTAACGATTTGGATTGACTCGAAAAACAGAGAGTAATGAGAAGAAGAACACGCAAATTGAGTTCCAGCCGAGCCGTTGTATATATCGTTTTGTTGGCTTTTGTGTGGGGTGCAAAATACATCTACAACAACTACGTCCCCACAACAGAGAACTCAACACCTGAGGCAACAATTCTTGTCACGTCATCGCAAGCACAACCCGAAGAGAGCCCTCGCTCAGACGATGCTCCGAAGCACCGCCTCAGCGGCTGGGCAGAGCTGCCTGCCGAGCGTAACCAGAAGGAGCTATACTACGCCTACCACCTCATCGAAGAGGAGGATTCTGCCGACAAACGACGTAACTATGCCGTATGTTTCAACAGCGACAAGCACTGCCCCGTATGGGTTGCGGCAGCGATGCACCCCTCGTTCACAGGCGACACAAAGCGTATCGACAGCTATCAATACGACCCACAACTGCCCGTAAACATACAGCCACAGTTAAAACGTTCCTACGGAGAGGATTATTCGAGAGGACACCTGCTCGGCTCGGCAGAGCGCAACACGTCGCGCGCCGCAAACATACAGACTTTCTACGTCACAAACATTGCGCCTCAGATTCGCATAGGCTTCAACTCGGCAGGAGGTGCATGGAACAACCTTGAGTCATTTGTCGATAAGCAGATATGCGCCGACACACTATACGTAGTCACAGGCTGCATCTTCTCGGAGTTTTCCGACACCGATGGCTCGGTGATTGCACCCACAACAACCACCAACCGCAACGACGAGAAACAGATTGGCGTACCCACCGCCTACTATAAGGCACTGTTGCGCACACGCAAGGGCGACTCGGGCAAGAGCGTTACGAAGTGTAAAGCATCGGAGCTTAAGTGTGCCGCCTTTATCGTAGGACACCGCACAGCGAAGGGTCGCAAGCCCTCAGCAAAAGAGATGCTCACAATCGAGGAGCTGGAACAACTCACCGGCGAGAAGTTTTTTATAAACGTAAAACACGCACCCAAGCAGAGCGCCGAGCCAAGCGATTGGGGATTGTAGCGAGAGGAAAGGTAATTTTGAATTCTAAATTTTGAATTTACATATATGGATATAGCACAAGCAAAACGTAAAGAGAATATCGCCGAATACATCTTGTATCTATGGCAAATTGAAGACCTTTTGAGGGCGTTGCAGTTTAGCCCCGAGGCGATATACTCACAGCTCGTGGCTCCTCGACAGATTGAGGAGGAGCAGAAGCACATCTACCTATTGTGGTATATGGACATTGTAAACCTCCTGCGCAAGGAGGGCAAGGAGGAGGGAGGACACCTCGAGCACACCCTACATCTTATAGGCGACATGCACAATCTCCACCTGCAACTCATGCAGAATCCTGTGGGTGAGCATTACCGCAAGACATTCGCTCGCTTGGCTCCACAGCTACCCATGTTGCGCACTCTTGTGAAGAAGGATAACATCAGCGATACGGAGCTTTGTTTCCGCGCATTGTATGCCGCCATGCTCTACCGCATCAAGGGCGACAAGCAGCGCAGCGAGGCAATAAGCGACACCATAGAATTGGTTTCGCCGGTGGTGGCTGAACTGGCTGCGTTGTACGGCAAGGTGGAACGCGGAGAGGTAGATTTGTTCCAAGATATGTAATTTTGGCGATAAAAATAGGGCTTCCAGCCCCATTTCAGAGGCAAAAACCGTCCTTGTGGTATATTTTATTTGCAAATATTTTGTTAAATCAGAAAAATCGTTTTACCTTTGCACCTCGCAAAGACTATGCTACGCACGGTTTTAGCAAAATAAGTGAAACAAACACAAAAACGATATCGTTATGGCAATGAAAAGAACTTACCAGCCTTCTCGTCGTAAGAGAATCAACAAGCATGGATTCCGTCAGAGAATGGCTACTGCCAATGGTCGCAAGGTATTGGCAGCGCGTCGTGCTAAGGGACGCAAGAAGTTGACAGTATCAGATGAGTCAACATTCAAGTATGCTTAATTTTCCGATTTTGTCGGAAAAATAAGAAGGGGCTGGACGCAGCCCCTTCTTATTTTTTATACCTCCCCATAGTTTAGGCACACTTTATGCGTCGAAACGGGGCATGAACTACCTTACAAAAATATTCATCGGGGCATGCGTCGTGTGCACCATGATTCTCGGCATAACATTCTTGGCAGCAAAGCGACAGCGACAACAACGTAGCCAGCCAATTCTATATCAAGACAACATAAACCAACTCAAAGAGCTGTGCAGGACAAAATACCAACAAAGCCTGCGCTACTTAGCCTATGCGAACTTCGCCAGGCGCGACTCTGCACATCTTGCAGCCGAGCTCTTCAACGCCATGTCGCACGCCGATGCCATACACCACGCCAATTGTCGGCATGCCATAGAGGCTTTGGGTGGAAAATACACCCAACCCCTAACCACCCCAACACAATTTTCGCACACCACGACCCACCTTAAAAACGCCCTACACAGCAAAATCACTACACACTGCAACCAGATGCCCCTCTACATCGAGCAGGCGCTGAGTGACAACAATCGCTACATAGCTCGCATGCTGACATGGTGCGATGCCAGCGACGTGAAGCAAATACTTCTGCTCAACACTCTGCTGAACGATTCCACCACGCCACACCACCACACATTCAAGGTGTGCCCCACCTGCGGCGACATCACATGGGAGTCTATCGCAACGCGCCACTGCCCCAAATGCATGACCGACAGCGCACAATTTTTTGTGATAAAACTCTCAAAAGAATAATTTAAGGGTTACACTCTATTTAATTCCTAAAGGAATTGGATATCAATATTTTTTTTCTATCTTTGTCAATTGAAGGTAGCTTTAATCACTACAAATAACCTAACTTAAACAAATATGAAAAAACTTATTCTATCACTCGTCGCCCTATTATGTGTGGGTGCTGCTATGGCAGAAAATTACGAGATTTCAACAAAAAACACTACTCTACTCTTGACCACTCAGGTGGGAAGACGCGTGGATTTTGTTTACTACGGCCCTCGAGTGAACAACATCAACGAGATCTACAACACCTCGTCACAGATTAGCTGGAACGCCTATCCTTGCTTCGGCACAAACTGCACATGTGAACACGCATTGGCTGTGACTCACGCCTGCGGCGACGTGTCGCTCGAGTTGGCGACATACGAGGTGAAGCAGTACACCGACCCCGATGGTGGTCGAGTGTGGGAGTTCTTGCTAAAGGATAAGGTATTCCCATTCTACGTAAAGCAGTTCTATAAGGCGTATGACGACTGCGACATCATCAAGACTTGGACCGAGCTATCGCACACCGAGAAGAAAGATGTAACGCTAAATAAGTTCGCTTCGGCTTACATTCCCGTAAAATCGGGCGACATATATCTCAACTACCTCGCCGGAGGTTGGGGCGCTGAGGCACAGCTCTTCGAGGAGCGTCTGCAGCCTGGTAGAAAAGTTATCGGCAACCACGATGGCGCACGCACATCGTTCGGTGGCAACCCTTCATTTATGATTTCATTAGACGGTCCTGCAAAGGAGAATGTGGGTAACGTATTGGGTGGTACACTATCCTATACCGGCAACTACGACCTCTCGTTCGTAAAAAACGGCAACGCCAACCACCTCGAAATCGTGGCTGGCATCAACGCCGAGCTATCGCACTACTATCTCAAGCCAAAGGAGGTATTTACAACTCCTGAGTTCATCTTCACATACTCAACCGAAGGTAAGGGTGGCGTGAGCCGTAACCTTCACCGCTGGGCACGCAAGTACCACATCATCGGCGGTACCGAGTTACGCGACATTCTCCTCAACAGCTGGGAGGGTGTATATTTCAAGGTAAACCAAGAGGGCATGAACCAGATGATGCAGGGCTTCTCGGAGATTGGTGGCGAGTTGTTCGTGATGGACGACGGCTGGTTCGGTAACAAGTACCCACGTGACAACGGCGAGACATCGCTCGGCGACTGGGAGGTATGCGAGAAGAAGCTCCCGGAGGGTATCGGCGCACTCATCGACGAGGCAGAGCGCAACAACCTCAAGTTCGGTATCTGGATTGAGCCTGAGATGTGCAACACCAAGAGTGAGCTCTACGAAAAGCACCCCGACTGGGTATTGCGTCAGCCTGACCGCGAGCCATCGAAGGGTCGTGGCGGCACACAGCTCGTGCTTGACATGTGTAACCCTAAGGTGCAGGAGCATGTGTTCAAGGTGGTGGACGACTTGATGCAGGCAAATCCACGCATCTACTACATGAAGTGGGACGCCAACATGTCAATTTCGAACGCTTCATCGCTCTACCTGCCAAAGGATCGCCAGTCACACCTATATATAGAATATCACCGTGGCTTGATGGACGTGTGCAAGCGCATACGCGAGAAGTATCCTAAGCTCGTAATTCAGGTCTGCGCCAGCGGTGGTGGTCGTTTGAACTATGGCTTCTTCCCATACTTCAACGAGTGCTGGTCGAGCGACAACACCGACGCCGTACAGCGTCTTTACATACAGCACGGCATGTCGCACTTCTACCCATCGAACATCATGGCGGCACACGTCAGCGCATCACCTAACCACCAGACTGGTCGCGTTGTGCCTATCAAGTTCCGCTTCGACGTGGCTATGACAGGTCGTTTGGGTATGGAGATGAAGCCTTCTGCTCTCTCGGAGAAGGAGCGCGAGTTTGCAAAGCGAGCTATCGAAACATACAAGAGCATACGTCCCGTAATTCAGCAGGGTGACCTCTACCGTTTGGTATCGCCATACGATAAGAAGCCTTACGTATCGCTCATGTATAACACACCAGAGAAGGATCGTGCCGTATTCTTCCTCTTCCGCCGCCACTACATCAACGACGAGTGGGAGGAGCCACGCAAGATGGCAGGTCTTGACCCAGAGCGCAACTACCTCATTCGTGAGCTTAACGCCGAGAATCCTACGAAGAAACTCGCCATAGAGGGCAAGGTTGTGAGCGGTCGTTTCTTGATGGAGAACGGTATTCGCTTGAACCTCGGCAAGGACCTTTCAAGCGTTGTATTGGAGCTTATAGCACAGTAGGAACGTTACTCATACACAAAACAAAGGGTTGTCCCGTTTGGGGCAACCCTTTTATTAATAGCAAATACTATAAGCCGAGTTCTGTACTCCACAAGTGGAGCCTCTATCATTTATCTACGACTGTGGTCACCCACAGCCTCTAGCAACCTACCCCCCGACATTGGACGAGCAACCCTTAATTGTCGGTATACATGGTCTTGCAACCCGTAAGGCGTACTGCCAGCGAACATTGCTGCCGCCGCGGTGGGCTCTTACCCCACCTTTTCACCCTTACCGAAGCGTTTACAATAAGGCACGAGCAGGATTGCTCCCGCCCCTGCCCCGCCACGGCGGTTATTTTCTGTTACACTACTACACCCTTGCGGACGTCGAGCCGTTAACTCGTACGGTGCTCTGTGTTGCTCGGACTTTCCTCTCCCCTTGCGGGCAGCGATAGAGCATACTTGCTATTTAACCTTCATAACTGCGCAGGGTTACTTACCCTCCACACGTTTAATATCCTTGATACGCAACTGCGTTGTCACCGTACCACGATAGTGGTTCTCGACAATCTGGTAGCACACGTCTACCGGACGACCTGCACGAATCCACTCGTAATGAGTTGGCTGCTGGAAGGCTATCGTCTGAATAGACGTGTTAGGCTTCTGGCGCTGTGCCAAATCCATACGCAGATGCTCCATATCGGCACCAACCAACTTAGGCTCGCCATGCGCACTCACGCTATACGTAACAAACACTGGCGCAGCATTGCCCGGACCAAATGGCTGGAAGCTATTGAGCTGGCGATGGAACTGCGGCGTGATGTCCGAGAAGAGCAACTCGCTGTCGATATCCACCTGTGGTACCAATATCTTTGGGTCAATATGCTCCTCAACGTAGTCGTTGAAACGCTTGGTGAACGCTTCCACATTCTCAGGCAGCATGGTAAGACCTGCGGCATACATGTGACCACCGAAGTTCTCCAACAAATCGGAACATGACTCCACCGCTTGGTAGAGGTCGAAGCCCTGAACCGAACGAGCCGAGCCTGTAACGAAACCGTTGCTCATGGTGAGCACCACCGTAGGACGGTAGTAGGTCTCAATCAAACGCGAAGCCACGATACCCACGATACCCTTCATCCACTTAGGATTATAGATGACCGTGCTCTTCATCTGCTTCATCTCAGGACGCGACTCGATGTAATCGTGCGCCTCCTGTGTAACGCTGCGGTCGATGTCCTTGCGCTCCTGATTGTAGTTGTCGATAACATTACAAAACTCCTGAGCGAGCTTCTCATTACCCTCAACCAAAAGTTCCACAGCTGCGAAGCCTCCACTTGGAGCTGCATTTTCATCATTCTCGTCCATACGCATACGTCCTGCGGCGTTGATGCGTGGACCAATCTTAAACACAATATCGTCGATGGAGATGTTGTGACGGTCTAAGCCACAAATCTTAATTATCGACAACAATCCCGACGATGGCTCACGGTTCAAACGCTCCAAACCATAGTAGGCAAGGATGCGGTTTTCGCCCGTCAATGGCACAATGTCGGAAGCAATACTCACTACAAGCAAATCCAACAGATGCTCGATATCCTTAAACGGAATACCATTTCTCTGTGCATAAGCCTGCACGAGTTTGAATCCTACACCACAACCACTCAACTCCTCAAACGGATAGTCGCAGTCGTTGCGCTTGGGATCCAGAACAGCTACGGCATCGGGTATCTCCTCTGCCGGAAGATGATGGTCGCAGATAATGAAATCCACGCCCTTTTCCTTCGCATAAACAACCTTCTCTACGGCTTTAATTCCGCAATCAAGAGCTATCGCCAACGTCACACCCCTGCGGGCTGCGAAGTCAATACCCTTGACCGAAATGCCGTAACCGTCGTTATAACGATCGGGAATGTAGAAAACAAGGTTCTTATGACCTATTTGCTTCAAAAACTTATAAACCAACGCAACTGCCGTCGTTCCATCGACATCGTAATCGCCATAGACCATAATCATCTCATTGTTGGCAATAGCGCGTTCGATGCGCTCCACAGCACGCTCCATATCCTTCATCAAGAAGGGGTCGTGCAGGTCGCACAGCTGCGGGTTAAAGAATTTGTTAGCCTTTTCTACGGTGTCTATGCCTCTTTGCACAAGTAGGTTCGCAAGAACCGGCGACATACGCAGATGTGAAGCCAACTGCTCCACCACCTCGGTCGCGCCAGGAGTTCTCACCACCCATCGCTTCTCTATAGGCATAACTTACAATTTTATTATTTATATATTTCAATTTTTAATTTTTCAGCTAAATGTTTAACAATCTGTGCCTTCACCTGTTCCATATCCACTTCGCGACCCAACTCTTTCTGCAAACTTGTCACGCCCTTGTCAACAAAACCGCAAGGGTTGATGTGGTTGAAATACTTAAGGTCGGTGTTCACATTCATAGCAAAGCCGTGCATCGTCACATAACGACTTGCCCTAACACCTATGGCACATATTTTTCTTGCTCGCGAGGTGCCGCCATCAAGCCACACGCCCGAAGCACCTGCTATGCGTCCCGCCTCGATGCCCCACTCGGCACATACGCCGATGATAGCCTCCTCCAACGCATCAATATATTCACGCAAGCCAATACCCAACTTCTCCAAATCCAAAATAGGATAGCCCACCACCTGACCATGACCATGGAAAGTGATGTCACCACCACGGTCGATGTGGAAAAATTCGGCTCCTATGGAGCGTAGATATGGCTCCGAAACGAGCAAATTCTCGCTTTTGCCACTCTTGCCTAATGTGTAAACAGGATTGTGTTCTACAAGATATAATACACCCGCATCGCCGACCTCGGAACGATTCTCCGCAGAAGAATCTTCACATGGCTGCACACCACGCTTGGTCTGCAACATATAATCAAACATCATACGTTGCTTATCCCAGCACTCGGCATAGCCCATGCGCCCTAAGTCTGAAAACAATACCTCCTTCATTTCGGTCAACAGCTTGCGCCACCGAAGAAGGACTAAGCGTCCTACTCTGTGGCAGTCTTACGCTTGACACTCTCCAATGCAGCATCAGCCAAATAGGAAGAACGCACCATAGGCGCACTTGCACAATAACTGAAGCCCATCTCAAGAGCTTGGAGTCGGTACCATTCAAATTTCTCTGGAGTGATATACGCCGCAACAGGATAGTGCTCCAAAGAGGGTCGAAGATACTGACCAAGCGTTACAATTTCGACACCTACCTTACGCAGGTCTCGCAATGTCTGCAATACTTCATCATCGCTCTCGCCAAGTCCGACCATCAGTCCACTCTTCGCTACTGCGCCACTCTGGGAGATTATCTCCAACGTACGCATGCTCGTGTGATACTTAGCACGCGAACGCACCAGCGGCGTTAGTCGCTCGACGGTTTCGATGTTATGCCCAACAATGTCGGGCTTAGATGCCAAAATGACCTTGATAAGGTCTTCCTGAGCATCCAAATCGGGAATAAGGAGCTCAATTGTTGCGTCGGGATTCTCTTTGCGGATAGCCTCCACCACACGTGCCCAATGCTCGGCACCTCCATCGGCGAGGTCATCGCGCGTGACAGAAGTCACGACAACGTGTCGAAGTCCCATAAGCCGAACACTCTCAGCCACCTTCTCGGGCTCAGATGCATCGGGGGCAAGGGGTCTACCTGTTTGTGTGGCACAAAACTTACATCCACGTGTGCACACATCGCCCAAAATCATAAATGTCGCTGTACGTCGTCGCCAGCACTCCGCCTTATTAGGACAGAGTCCACTGCTGCAAATGGTATGCAACGAGTGCTCTTTAACGATGCGTTCCACCTCGGCGGACCCTTCGTTACTTTGCAGGCGAATCTTCAACCATTCGGGTTTTCTCAGGACATTTACCTTGTCATAAAACTTCGGCATTTTAAGTTCATTATTTTCCAATTGATGCAAAGATAAGAAAAAAAACAAAAAAACATACATTTCCATCATAAAATTGCACTTTTCTAATAAAATTTTAGCTACATTTGTTATGCTGGTTATTTAAATAATTTCTCAACCAATCATTACGCTATGAAAAATGCACTAAAATTTTACAAAGATTTCCCTAAGGAGGGCATCATTTTTGTTGACATAATACCCTTCCTGCAAGACAAAAAAATATTCACTCAACTCATCTCCACGATAAGCGAAAATCTTACCGCACCAAACGTGGCTGCACCCGAAGCTCGTGGATTTCTGTTCACAGCTCCGTTGCTATTGCAAGACCCTAAGGTTGAGAATATTATCCCTATACGCAAAAGCGGCAAGCTACCATTCAACGAGGGTGATTTGTGCGACATCGAAATCGAGAAGGAGTACGGCTCCGACCACCTCTACTACCGCCTGAGCGACATCGCAGCTGGCAAGGTCGAGGGCGACACGATTTACATCTCTATCATCGACGACGTGCTGGCTACGGGCGGCACTGCCGAGGGCATCGCCAAGTCCATGATGGCACACACCATCACCAAGGACGGCAAGGAGTACAAGGTTTGCATCAAGGAGTTCATCTTCTTGGTAGAGCTCGACTTCCTCAACGGCAAGGAGCGCCTCGAGGCAATTGCGCCCGTAAAGTCAATAATCCACCTCTAAAAGGCTCCGCTTAGCAATATTTTTATAAAAATATTTGGCGATTAGAAATTTCTTTATAATTTTGTATTAC
Organism: Alistipes sp.; assembly: GCA_017424405.1. GTDB lineage: Bacteria > Bacteroidota > Bacteroidia > Bacteroidales > Rikenellaceae > Alistipes. Next base: position 452 of record JAFPAD010000104.1, on the reverse strand, counting down.
TAAATACCGTCACAAGCGCAACATTGCGCGGTTGATTTTAGGGAGAGATGTTGTTTAACGTATAATATATAAGGTAATACAGATAAAAAAATTGCTTTAATTTGACATGTCCGACTTAGCCACAAATTGCTCGGCTTGGTCGCGTGCGTGTTTTTTATTAATTAGCTAATTTTAATTAACATTTATACCAATTACTAATTTAATACTAAGTTTTATGAAAAAATTATTTTACTCATTTGCTATCCTCATGGCCTTGGTAGGCTGTAGCGAGGATCCTGCAACAGGTGGCAATGAAAACGGTGGTGGTGAGGAGCCTGCTCCTGAGACTGCGGTTACATTCACAGCTACTTTGGAAGCTATCGGCGAAGAGGAGTTGGCATGGCCTGAGGGCGATGCTATCTCTGTGTTCCGTTCTGTAGCTAACGAGAAGTTCGTTTACAACGCTACAAATG
>JAFPAD010000103.1 GCA_017424405.1 Alistipes sp. | reverse complement strand
TGAAGGTCTGCCTTTGGTGATTTTTTAATTTCCATAACTTGATGTTTTATTTTTTTAATTTAATCGTTCTTAAAAACTCTACAATTCACAACGCAAACTCCTGCGCCACAAATCATTAGCCACTCTGCCTCGTTTCTATCACACCCCAAAAGATGCAGCCCGAAACAGTCCACCATGCGCTACACAGCCACCAAATTAGGCTTATAGCCACAGTTCTTTTGGCAAATATAATCAAAAAAAATCAAAAAATATCGCTGCGCGAATAAAAATATGCTTTTTTTTTCTACTTTTGTTGTCGTAGTAAAAATTTCAGCATGTCACACACCCAAAAAGAGCCTTTATATGGCAAAACATTAGAGCAGTTGCAGGAGATTTGCACAGAGCTAAAGTTGCCTCGTTTCAACGCCAAGCAAATTGCGCGTTGGCTCTATGTGCGCCGTGTGCATGACCTCTCTGAAATGACCGACCTATCGCTGGCGGCACGTAGTGCTTTAGAGGCGAACTACTCGATAGGATTAGTTCCCCCCATCAAGGAGAGCACATCTCAAGATGGCACAAAAAAATACCTCTTTAAGGTAGATGACAACCAATTTATAGAAGCGGCATATATTCCTGACGGAGAGCGTGCCACGTTGTGCGTTTCGTCGCAAGTGGGTTGCCGCATGGGTTGCCGATTCTGCGCCACAGGACGACAGGGTTTGCAACGCTCTCTCTCCACTAACGAGATACTAAATCAGATACTCTCCATTCCCGAGAGCCAAAAACTCACAAATTTGGTATTCATGGGCATGGGCGAACCACTGGATAACATGGACAATGTGATGCGGGCTTTGGACATTATCACCTCGCCATGGGGTATGGCATGGTCACCTACACGCATCACCCTCTCAACGGCAGGAGTGGGCAAAAACCTGCGACGCTTCCTCGAGCAATCGAAGGTGCATCTTGCTATAAGTCTGCACAATCCGTTCCACGACCAACGCAAAGAGATTATGCCTATCGAGAGTGCGTATCCGATACAAGATATAATGGAGATTCTCAGAGAGTATGACTTTTCGGGACAGCGCAGAGTATCGTTTGAGTATATCGTAATGGAGGGCATGAACGATTCTCCGGCTCACATCAAGGAGCTGTGTCGTCTGCTCAACGGCGTGAAGTGTCGCATCAACCTGATACGATTCCACAAAATACCCGATTCACCATACTTCTCACCCAACAACGAGAAGATGATTCGTTTCCGCGATACGCTGACAGCCAAAGGCATACAAACTACCATACGAGCCTCTCGAGGTGAAGACATCAAGGCTGCATGTGGATTATTATCAACCGCCGAGCAGGCTAAAAACAGAAGCACAAATGATTAGTCTTATAACAAAATATTTTCCCGATTTAAGCGACAAGCAACGTGAGCAATTCACCGCCTTGTATGACCTATATGCCGAGTGGAACGCAAAGATAAACGTCGTTTCGCGCAAGGATTTCGACCAGCTCTACCTACGTCACATACTGCACTCGCTCGCAATAGCCAAGGTGTGCCAATTCAAGGCTGGAGCGAGAGTTCTCGACGTGGGTTGTGGAGGAGGTTTTCCCTCTGTGCCTCTGGCAATTATGTTTCCCGAAGCGAAGTTCGTATCGGCAGATTCCATAGGCAAAAAAATCACCGTCGTAAAGGGTGTTTGCGAGGGCGCTGGGATAGAAAACATTGATGCCCGTAACATTCGCGTAGAGCAAATTCCCGAAAAATTCGATTACGTGGTTTCGCGTGCTGTGACCGAGATGCCCGCATTTGTAAAATGGATATGGACAAAAATCGAAAAAGGTCAGCAAGGCACGCTTCCAAACGGCATTCTCTACCTCAAGGGTGGCGACCTTACTGAGGAGTTGGCGGCCACTCGTCTGAAGTGGAAAGAGTTCAACATCTCTGAGTTCTTCGAGGAGGATTTCTTCGAGACAAAGAAGGTTGTATATACCCAAAAGTAGGCGTATATTCAATTCAAACGATAGGTTATTTATCCCCTTTGCTTCTCGGCACAGGGGGTAAATTCGTTATAAATGTATATTCAGCACATCTTTCAGCCGAAATAATCTTTTCCAAATCATCAAAGTTCTAAATAAAATCACTATCTTTACACATAATTTATGAACCTGATTGCAATGGAGACGGTAAAAGTTATTTGCCAGAACACCTCATCGGTTGTAGAGGTCGAGGCAGGCACATCGTTGCTGGAGTTAAAGGATAAGTTGGGACTTGGCGGGAAGCACCCCACATTGGCTGCCTATGTCAATAATCGTATCAAGGAACTGAATTACAGAATATTCAAGCCTCTTGCGGTGCGATATATCGACATTACTCATTTTGAAGGTTACAGAGTCTATCAACGCACCATATCGTTCATCGTACAAAAGGCTGTGCGTGACCTTTACAACGACCGCAAGTTTTACATCCGCCACACGCTTGGCAGAGGATTCTATTGCGAATTTGCCGACGGCGAGGAGCTAACCGACAACGAGATTGACACATTGCGTCAGCAGATGCAAAAAATCATTGACGCACGCTACCCTATCCATCGTCACCGCATGCTCACATCTGACATCAACGGCATCTACGAACGTTTTGGATTTGATGATAAGATTGCATTGCTAAACACTCGACCACGCCTCTATAGCGACATCTATTGCATGGACGACATGGTTGGTTACTTCTACGGTGCACTAACTCCCGACTCAGGATACATACACCTGTTTGACCTGCGTCGCTACTACAATGGTTTTTACATTGCACTACCCACCCATGCCGACCCCGACAAACTGGACCTCAATGTTCATTGGGACAAGATGTTTGACGTATTCCACGAGTATCACATGTGGGTCAATATCATGGGCGTACCAACAGTGGGGCATCTGAATGAGAAAATTCTTGCAAAAGATACAAGCGAGCTGATAAAGATTGCCGAAGCATTCCATGAAAAGAAGATTGCAGCCATAGCCGACCAAATCGAGCAGGCAAACATATTTCAGGGAACACGCATGGTTCTTATATCGGGTCCATCATCGAGTGGTAAAACCACCACATCGAAACGTTTAGGCATACAACTCCGCATCTTGGGTCTTGACCCTGTGCTTATATCCCTCGACGACTATTTTGTGGATAGAGAACGTACGCCCAAAGATGAAAACGGAGAGTACGACTTCGAGGCATTGGAGGCTATCGACCTCGAACTTCTGAACAGCGACTTAAAGCGTTTGATGGCGGGGGAGAGTGTGGAAGTGCCTCGTTATGACTTTATCACAGGTACCCGCCAATGGCACGAAACTCCATTAAAACTCTCGGAGCGTTCGATACTCATCATGGAGGGCATACATGGTCTGAATCCGCGCCTCACACCAAGCATTCCTCGCAACCAGAAGTTCTGCATCTATGTATCGTGCCTAACGTCGGTAGCGATGGACAACCTCTCGCGCATTGCCACATCAGACAATCGTCTTTTGCGCCGCATAACACGCGACTACGCAACACGAGGAGCCAATGCTCTTGCCACCCTGCAACGCTGGCAAAGCGTGCGCCGAGGCGAGCAGAAACACATCTTCCCATATCAGGAGAATGCCGACGTGATGTTCAACTCGTCGCTCTTCTACGAGATTTCGGTACTTCGCTCGAAGGTAGAGCCTATCCTGCGTGAAGTCCCCGACACCGTACCCGAATATGGAGAAGCAAAGCGACTGCTGAAATTCCTCGACAATTTCATTCCTATCTCACCCGATGAGATACCGCCAACATCAATCCTCAGGGAATTTATCGGTGGCAGTAGTTTTAAGTATTAACCTAAAAAGCACAAAACAATGATTGTAACCACCACACCCACCATTGAGGGCAGAACAATAGTAGAATACAAAGGTGTCGTTTTCGGCGAGGTAATCGTTGGAGTGAATGTCATCAAGGATTTCGCAGCCACTATCCGTGACTTTATTGGCGGTCGTTCGAATACCTACGAAAAAGAGCTTATCAATGCCCGCGAGACAGCCTTAAATGAGTTGCAAGCACGCGCACGCGCCTTGGGAGCTGATGCTGTCGTTGGAGTTGATATCGACTATGAGGTGCTGGGTCAGAATGGAGGAATGATGATGGTGACGGCTTCGGGCACAGCCGTAAAACTTGGTTATTAAAAAGAAGATTATAAACGCAAAAATAAAACCTTAATACAATGTTTGACAAATTTCAAAACCGCCATATTGGCGTGACAAATCCAACTGACCTTGCAGAAATGCTGAAGGTCATCGGCGTGGAGTCTGTCGAGGAGCTTATCTCGCAGGTTATTCCCGCCTCAATCCGTTTGAAGAAACCACTTGCACTGCCCGAGGGCATGAGCGAGTATGAGTTCTCGGCTCACATCGCTTCGCTGGCTGCAAAGAACCAACAGATGCGCTCGTTCATCGGTATGGGCTACTACCCTACCGCTGTACCAGCCGTGGTTAGCCGCAATGTGTTTGAGAACCCAGCGTGGTACACCTCTTACACTCCATATCAGGCAGAGATTTCGCAGGGTCGTCTGGAGGCTCTTTTGAACTACCAAACTGCTATCCTCTCGCTCACAGGCATGCAGATTGCCAACTGCTCACTTCTTGACGAGGCTACTGCAGCTGCCGAGGCTATGCTCATGATGTATGCCTTGCGCTCACGCGAAGCAGTGAAGGAGGGTCGCAACCAACTCTTCGTGGATAAGGATATCTTCCCTCAGACATTGGACGTACTGCTCACTCGTAGCGAGCCATTCGGCATCGAGCTTATCGTGGATAGCTACGACGAGTATGAATTCTCAGGCAAGGAGTTCGGTGCGATTATGCAGACTCCAGCCGCTAACGGCGAGGTGCGCGACTACTCGGCATTCGCCCAGAAGGCTCACGAGGCGGGCGCATTAGTTGCAGCTATTGCCGACATCTTGTCGTTGGCACTCGTGACCCCTCCTGCTGAGTGGGGTGCAGATATCGCCGTAGGCTCAACACAGCGCTTGGGCTGCCCTATGGGCTTCGGTGGTCCTTCGGCAGGTTATATGGCGTGCCGCGAGGCTTACAAGCGTAACATACCCGGTCGTATCATCGGCGTGTCGGTTGACAGAATGGGCAACAAGGCTCTGCGTATGTCATTGCAGATGCGCGAGCAGCACATCAAGCGCGAAAAGGCTACATCGAACATCTGCACTGCTTCGGCGTTGATGGCTTCGATGGCTGGCTTCTACTGTATCTACAATGGTCCAGAGGGCTTGCATCGCGCGGCTATGACCGCTCACACTTCGGCTATCGCTATCGCCGAGGCGTTGGAGGCTATGGGCTATAAACTCTCTACAAAGAATATCTTCGACACCATCGAGGTGGAGACCGAGGCTGCCGTGGTGCAAAACATCGCCCTCGATGCTGGCTTCAACTTCTACTACCCATCGGAGGGTAAGGTGCGCCTATCGACTGACGAGGTCACTACCGAGGAGGAGGTGAACGCCATCGTCGCTATCTTTGCCGAGGCGGCGGGCAAAAAACCTAAGGCTGTGAAGATTTCTGATAAGCCATCGCTCTGCGACTGCGTGAAGCGTACAAGCCCAATCCTTGCCGAGCCTATCTTCAACAAGTACCACTCGGAGAGCGATATGATGCGCTACATCAAGCAGTTGGAGTTGCGCGACATCTCATTGGCGAACTCTATGATTTCGCTCGGCTCGTGCACAATGAAGCTCAACGCGGCGGCTATTATGCAGCCACTCTCACTCGCGGGCTTCCAAAATATGCACCCATTCGCCCCAGCCGACCAGACAGAGGGTTACACCGAGCTTATCACAGAGCTTGAGAAGGACTTAGCCACAATCACAGGCTTCGCAGGTTGCTCACTCCAGCCTAATTCGGGCGCCGCGGGCGAGTATGCGGGCTTGATGGTTATCCGCGCCTACCACCAGAGTCGTGGTCAGGGCTACCGTAACATCATCCTTATCCCAGCATCAGCTCACGGTACAAACCCTGCATCGGCTGCTATGGCGGGTATGAAGATTGTCACCGTAGCGTGCGACCAGAACGGAAATATCGACGTCGAGGATTTGAAGAAGAAGGCTGAGGAGTACTCTTCGGAGTTGTGCGGTTTGATGGTGACATACCCATCTACTCACGGCGTATTCGAGAGCCGTATCCGCGAGATTGTTGATGCAGTTCACGACGCGGGCGGTCAGGTATATATGGACGGTGCGAACATGAACGCACAGGTAGGTTTGACTAACCCTGGCTACATCGGAGCCGATGTCTGCCACCTCAACCTTCACAAGACCTTCGCAATGCCTCATGGCGGTGGCGGTCCTGGTGTTGGTCCTATCTGCGTAGCGGAGCACCTCACACCATTCCTTCCATCGCACTCGGTGATGGCTACGGGCGGCGAGGACGGCATCACAGCCGTATCTTCATCACCTTGGGGCTCGGCAATGTTGTTGCCTATCACCTACGGATATATCAAGATGCTCGGCGAGGAGGGCTTGCGTCACTCTACCGAGATGGCTATCGTGAATGCAAACTATATGTCATCAGCCCTCAAGAGCGAGTACCGTACATACTACTCGGGTGAGACTGGTCGCGTGGGTCACGAGATGATTCTCGACCTCACAAACTTCAAGAAGGACTACGGCATCAACTGCGGCGACATTGCACACCGCTTGATGGATTACGGCTTCCACGCTCCTACGCTCTCATTCCCCGTGCATGAGACCTTGATGGTTGAGCCTACCGAGTCGGAGCCAAAGGCAGAGATGGACCGTTTTATGGAGGCACTCGTACAGATTAAGCGCGAGTGCGAGGCTGCTGCTGCATCGGGCGAGAAGGATAATGTGGTGGTGAACGCACCTCACACAGCCGTTGAGTTGGCGGGCGAGTGGTCACACCCATACTCACGCCTTGAGGCCGCCTTCCCATTGGAGTGGGTGAAGACAGCGAAGTTCTTCCCATACGTCACCAAGATCGACAACGGCTACGGCGACCGCAACTTGATTTGCTGCAATGTAGATTAAATAAGGTAATATTCCATAAAAGTTCAGCCTGCTCCTTTCGGGGCAGGCTGTTTGTTTTTATTTAATTTTACCTTGTTTTACTCTCTCCTTTTATAATATTTTGTCACGAGGTCTTTGTTCAAAATCAACTGTTGGTCGTTAATCTGCTCAATCTTATAGGCTTGATAAGTTTTATCGGGCAGCACCAATCGGAATTGATTTTCCACCACTTGCCAGGTAAAAAGCTCCTCGATGATATTAAAACTTGAGTAGTGAGTAAATTTACCCGAATTATCACTCTTCACCTCCAACTGATACATATCTGATATATCATCCTTGGCATACCACCACCTGTCATCCTCCTCGATATAGGCTTTCTCCAACTCCCACAACCCGACTATTTGGTGTTTGGGCTGTTTCTCATCGTTTTCGTTGTCATTGCACGCAACGAACATCAGTGGCAACATTGTTGCCAACATAAAAATTAGCTTTTTCATTTTTTGATAATTGTAATATTGTTAAACTTCTGTTCTCGTTTATAACGAACAGCTTTGCAAAAATAGTATAAACTTATTGAAATCACAACACTTTTTTCGCCTTTTGGCGACATCTTCGGTGGCTCTGCGAGCAAGCTCGCATCCCGCCCCCAGCCACCGAAGATGAATTACACATTGAGCAACGCCGGAAAGGGTGAGTATTAAATTTTTTCGCTCGAAATTTTGCAACTCGGCGCGAAGTGTGTATCTTTGTGTGATTTAACCGAAAATAAATAATAAAACAAATACTATTATGAAAGTAGAAAATTCAAAGATGGTGTCAGTGCACTACACACTGACTGTTGATGGTGCTATCGCTGATCAGTCACGCGAGGGTCAGCCATTGCAGTTCATCTGCGGCGCAGGTATGCTCCTTCCAAAGTTCGAGGGTGCTATCATGGGCAAGGAGCCAGGTGAGAAAGTTTCATTCACATTGGAGCCAAAAGATGGCTACGGCGAGATTATCCCAGAGGCAATCGTTGACCTTCCAAAGGATATATTTATGGTTGATGGCAAGCTGGCTGAGGATATCCTCTTCGTGGGTAGCCAGGTACCTATGAGCGACGCTCAGGGCAACCGCATGCTCGGCGTTATCAAGGAGGTTGCTGAGACTACCGTGAAGATGGACTTCAACCACCCAATGGCAGGCAAGACCTTGAACTTCGATGTTGAGGTTGTTGAGGTGCGCGACGTAACTCCAGAGGACTTGGCAGCTCAGGGCGGTTGCAACTGTGGTTGCCACGGTGACTGCGAGAGCGGTTGCGAGGGTGGTTGCGACAGCGAGTGCGGCTGCAACTAATCAACACAACGACAATTCAAGCACTGCACTCGCAGTGCTTTTTTTTATTCCCACATACCGAGATATATCACCTCGTCGCGACAAAGATTTTAACCCATTAAACTATTTATGATTAGTATTGCCAACATAGTAGATGCCGTAGCCAACCACTACACCCCATGGCGCACATTGCGTAGGATGGAGGTGGTGTGTATTGACGGCAGACCCAAATACATCACCGGCAATGCTTCAGTGATATTCACACTCACTATACAGGGACAAAAAAAGATATTAAAATGCTACACGCGACACAACCCTCACCTGAAGAGTATATATGGTGATAAATTTCTCCCTGCCGAGTTATGCGTAAGCGACATTATGGGGCGTAGACATTGGGTGGATTGCCTCCTGACCGATTACATCGAGGGTGTCACACTTCACGAAACGCTATGTCAACGCCTAACCTCTGAAGAGTTGCAAAATCTCGCCACAGCATTCGACACGATGGCGATTGAGTTACTCGAAAAGGAGCATGCACACGGCGACATTAAACCAGAAAACATCATTGTATGTCCCGACGGCGTGATGCGAGCCATAGATTGGGACGCAGCATTTGTTCCAGCCCTCTCGGGCAATAAGGCATTGGAGATTGGTACGGCGGCGTATCAGCACCCGATGCGCAGCATAGAGCTCTACGACAAACACATCGACGACTATTCGATTGCCTACATATCAACCATGTTGCACGCCTATGCCACAATGCCCGACATGGCAGAGTATTACCGACAACATCATCAACCTCAGTTGCACCCTCGTGACATATATCGCACAAGGCTCAACTACAATTATGTGCGCAACACATCAGGCGATTCCAACGGCAAAGCAGATTGGCTTGCGCAGGTGATGGATATGTTTGCATCACGATGCATGGCTCGCCAATATCACATAGCCCGCATGTTGCGCGACAACACGCCTCAGCTATTTTCGCTAAAACGTATTTTTACCCACATTGAGACACTCTCAACATTCGATCCCGACCAGATGGAGGCAAACGTGTGGCATGGGTTATGGGGATACAGCTCCGACAAAGGGTGGGTTATTGAACCTCTGTTTGACGAATGCTACGACCCAAAAGAGGGTGTTCTACAAGTAAGGTTAGCCGAATATAAACACCTTCTGCGCAGCAACGGAGAGGTTTTCGCCACAGCCGCTGCATCGACAAAAATCAAGATACGACACGGCGTGGCGACCTTCACCGCCTGCGACCAACCACAGCCTTACGAAGAAATTATTTTGTAGTTTTTTCTGCATATACAGTAAGAATTTAGTATATTTGCAAAAATGCAATCCTAATGTATACTCAAGAGATAACTCGCAAACATAGAGCTGCGTTTGTACTGCTTCTCGACCGCTCGACGTCGATGCAACAGATGGTTAGATTTGGACAGATGATAGCCTCCAAATCGGAAGTTGTTGCATACACCGCCAATGCGTTGATAACAGAGCTCTTGGACCGTTGTCGCAGAGCCGACGGCATACGCAACTATTATGACATTGCCGTCATAGGTTATTGTGGCGAGAGAGTCGAGAGCCTACTCCCTGGCGAGGGTTTTATCTCAATAAAAGAGCTATCAAGCAGGATACCTGACATCACCTCCATCGCCTTTGAAAGCGAGATGGAAGATGGCTCACACATCATCACCCACCACCGCCAACATCGTTGGATTGAGCCTTTAGCCGAGGGTACTACGCCCATGTATGAGGCGCTACACAAGGCTCGTGTCTTGGTCGAGGAGTGGTGTGAGCAGGAGGCGAATCAAGATAGTTTCCCTCCTATTGTGATAAACATCACCGACGGCGAGCCCACCGATTGTAATGACAACGACTTGCTGGATATATGCACCATGATAAAGCGAACGGCAACGGCAGATGGCAACACGTTGCTCATAAATATCCACATCTGTTCCGATAGCCACCTCAACTCGGTGATTTTTCCTATGCAGGAGGAGATTACGCACGCCAGCCAGAAGGCTCGATTGCTTGCCGACTGCTCAAGCATAATGCCTTCGGCACTCGACAATGCCATACATGAGTTGAAGGGCTTGGGTGCCATGCCTCCGTACATAGGCATGGGATATAATGCAACCGTTGTGGAGCTGTTGTCGATGATAAACATTGGTTCACGCAGCCTAACTCAATTGGAATAGTATGGCAACCATCTCATCATTACGCATAGCACTTAGTCAGCCTAAGCTACACTTTAACCGCCTCTCAAACATTGTATGGGAGGACGAGGAGGTTATGCGCACAACCTATTTTGCCCATACTCGCATCGAGTTTAACGGACAACGCTACATGCTGAGCATGCCTCTATGCACCGCATCGCTACGACGCATGGAACGCTTTATCCCCCTGCAACGCCACCTCAAGTGCGGCGTGTTACCAAAGATAGAGATACTGCGCAATGAGATGACTTACCAACTCCCCGATATGAGTTGTCGCTACTGCGATATTCTACTTGAGCCTCTGCCCGATGCGTTGCCTTTCGCCGATGCATTGGCAAATGTGGGAGATAGCGACGAGGCGAGTGCTTTTTTTGCAGCACTCGACGCTTTAGAAAAAGAGCTTACAGCAGCCAACATCTCGCACAACAACATTCGAGAAGAGAATCTGCTCATTGATGCCCGTGGCGCACTCCACCCCATACATTGGCACTACGCCACCGACAAGGCTGGAGGCGATACCGAGGCAATAGCTGCGCTCCGCACAAAGATTGCATCCTCGCAACATAACATGGAACTCCACCAAGCTGAGTATGCTCCCTACATAACAACCAATGGCTTAGACAAATACATCTACGCCGGCGATATGCACGAAGGTTTGATTGTTGTGGAGAGCGAGCAGGGCTGGGGTTACGTGAATTGCGAGCTGCAAGAGGTTATCAAGCCCCAATACTTATGGGCTAACGACTTTTGCGAGGGGCGTGCCGAGGTGGATACTCCTCAGGGCATGGGTCTTATTGACTGCGACGGCAATTACATCATCGAGCCGATATACGAGAGTGTGGAGTTCGATGTCGAGAACGGTTGGTCGAGAGTTTGCAAGGACAACATGTGCGCATTGTTCGACTATTCAGGCGAGCAACTCAGCCAGTGGGAAGAATCCTTCGGGGGGGGGTACAGCGAGCTATCAATCAAGTAATTAGAATTATTAATAAATCAAATAAATACAACAATTATGGAACAAACAAAGTGTCTTATCATAGGAAGTGGACCTGCGGGCTACACCGCAGCGATATATGCTTCACGCGCCAACCTCAGCCCCGTATTGTATGAAGGCATTGAGCCAGGAGGTCAGCTCACAACAACAACCGAGATTGAGAACTTCCCTGGCTACCCAGAAGGCATTACCGGCACAGCTATGATGGAGGATTTAAAGCGTCAGGCTCAGCGTTTTGGCGCTGATGTACGTTTCGGTATCGTCACAAATATCGACTTCGACGTGCGTCCATTTGTAGTTACTATCGATGGCGAGAAGCAGATTGAGGCTGAGACTCTTATCGTTGCTACGGGTGCATCGGCAAAGTATCTCGGGCTGGAGTCTGAGGCGAAGTTCCGTGGCATGGGTGTGAGTGCTTGCGCTACGTGCGACGGCTTCTTCTACCGCAAGCAAGATGTAGCCGTTGTGGGTGGTGGCGACACTGCCTGCGAGGAGGCAACATACTTGGCTTCAATATGTAAGCAGGTTTACCTGATTGTTAGAAAGCCATTCTTGCGTGCATCGAAAGCTATGCAGGAGAGAGTGTTCAACACGCCAAATATCAAGGTTATGTTCGAGTACAACACCGTAGAGGTATTGGGCGACGAGGACGGTGTAACAGGAGCTTTGTTGCAACACTCTTCGGGCGAGCAGACCACAATCGACATTACAGGCTTCTTCCTCGCCATTGGTCATCACCCCAACACCGAACTATTCAAGGGTAAGTTGGAGTTAGATGCCGAGGGCTACATCAAAACCGTACCGGGCACCTCAAAGACCAACATCGAGGGTGTATTTGCCGCAGGCGACGTGAAGGACCCACACTACCGTCAGGCTATCACAGCCGCTGGTTCGGGCTGTATTGCAGCGCTTGATTGTGAGAGATATTTACTAAGTAAATAATGCCTATTTCGGTTACCATACTCGGCAACTCGTCAGCCAAGCCTTCGGCTACGGGACACCCCTCAGCACAGGTTGTAAACATCAACGAACAGCTATTTTTGGTTGATGCAGGCGAGGGTGTGCAGCGACAGATGGCACGCTGTGGCATATCGCCACTGAAGTTGCGTGCCGTCTTTATCTCGCACCTACACGGCGACCATGTATTCGGATTGTTCCCCCTGCTCTCGACGTTGGGGCTCTATGGCAGACGCACGCCGCTGAAGATTTATGCTCCACGCCCATTTGGTGAGGCGTTGGAGGCTTTTTTACGCCTGTTTGAGAACAACCTACCATACACCCCTGAGTGGGTCGAGGTGGACACCACGAAGCACCAGATAATCTTCGAGAACGACACCACCGAGGTGTGGTCACTACCCCTGCGTCACCGTATTCCAACAGCGGGCTACATGTTCAAGCAGAAGGAGCCTGCGCTGAACGTAACAAAGTATGCTATTGAGCGTTACGGACTCGATATACACCAAATTGTTGCTGCCAAGCGTGGCGAAGATATCGAGCTTGAGTCGGGCGAAGTGATAACCAACGAAGCACTCACCTATCGTCCCTATCCGCCCATGTCGTACGCCTACTGCTCCGACACAAATTACTCGGCTCGATTGGCAAAGATGGTCGAGGGGGTTGATATGCTCTACCACGAGGCAACCTACTGCGCTGCGGAGCGCAAGGTAGCCAAGGAGCGCGGTCACGCCACAACGGCCGACGCTGCCAAGGTGGCGCAAATGGCGGGGGCTGGAAGATTGTTGATAGGTCACTTCTCATCACGCTACAAAGATTTGGAACCTCTATTACAAGAGAGCCGAGAGATATTCCCCTCAACCGACATTGCTCGCGAGGGTGCAACATTCACCATAGAAGAAAAACGCACAAAACAATGACAAAGCAGGAGATACAATTCGTGCGCTCGCTTGCCGACAAGCGCAGCCGCGATGAGCATCATCTATTCATCGCTGAGGGCGATAAGCTCATCGGCGAAATAATCAAGTCGGGGTTTAAGATACGCAATATCTACGCCCTGGAGGGTCATCTCGCGGGTCAGGCGGAGGTGGTTTCGGCAAAAGAGATGGAGCGCATATCGCAGCTCAAGACGGCCGCATCGTCACTCGCCGTCGTGGAGCAGCCTCGCCATAAAGCCCCTGCTACAGCACCTGCCAACCGCCTTTCGATAGCATTGGACGGAGTGCAAAATCCCGGAAATCTGGGCACGATAATCCGCCTTGCCGACTGGTTTGGAGTGGAGGATATCTACTGCTCCGAGGATACTGCCGACTGCTTCAATCCAAAGGTTGTGCAGGCTACGATGGGCGCTATCCTGCGTGTGAAGGTGCACTACTTATCGTTGGCTGATTTTCTCGCTCGCACAGCCTCAGCTGGCACCCCCATCTATGGCACGATGCTCGATGGCGATAATATCTACGATGCTAAGTTACAGCCCAATGGCGTGATTGTTATGGGCAACGAGGGCAAGGGCGTAAGCGACGAGTGCGCCAAGCACTTCTCGCACAAGTTATTGATACCGTCCTACCCACCCGAAAGACAGGGCTCCGAGTCGCTCAACGTGGCTATGGCTACGGGCATTGTCTGCGCCGAGTTCCGCCGCAGGGCTATGAAGTAACACATTTACTGCAATTTTTGATTAAAACGACTCCCAAAAGGGTCGTTTTTTTCGTTTCCGACCATCAATTTAGCTCCAAAACTCTAATAATTAAAAATTATTAGTATATTTGCTGTTTGAAAACGATTGATTTTTATGTCAGATAATAGACTCAAGATAGGAATTACGCAGGGTGACACCAACGGAATTGGTTGGGAGGTGATACTCCACACCCTCGCAGATAGCCGCCTCACGGAGCTTTTCACACCTGTGGTGTATGGCTCGGAGCAGGCAGCAAAATATTATGCAACAACTCTCGACAGCGAGGAGGGCGCAGTACAGTTCAATGTAGTAGGTTCGGCCGACGAGGCACGCAAGGGCAAGGTAAACCTTGTCGAGTGTGGTGACGCAAAGCCCCAGCCGGGCGTAGCCTCAAAGGAGGCTGGCAAGGCTGCTGTTGAGGCATTGCAGAGAGCCGTAGCCGACCTGAAGAGTGGCGCTATTGACGCACTCGTAACAGCCCCCATCGACAAGGAGATGGCTCAGAGCGAGGAGTTCAACTTCACAGGTCACACCGAGTTCATGGCTGCAAATCTCGAGGGTGAGCCAATGATGATTATGTGTAGCGAGCGTCTGCGCGTGGGTTTGGTTACAATCCACATTCCCGTAGCCGAGGTAAGCCAGAACATCACCAAGGAGAAGATTATCTCATCGCTCACAACACTCCGCGCAACCCTGAAGCAGGACTTCGGCATCGTCGAGCCACGCATCGCAGTACTCTCGCTCAACCCACACGCTGGCGAGGGTGGCATGCTCGGTTCGGAGGAGCAGGAGATTATCAAGCCTGCCATCGAGGAGGCTTTCAACGATGGCGTGTTGGCATTTGGACCTTTCCCAGCCGATGGTTTGTTCGCAACAGGAGGCTATGCCAAGTATGACGCAGTGCTTGCCATGTATCATGACCAGGGCTTGACTCCTTTCAAAACCCTCTCTCCCGATGGCGTGAACTTCACCGCAGGTTTGAGTGAGGTACGCACCTCGCCCGACCACGGCACAGCCTACGACATCGCAGGAAAAGGCATTGCCGACCCACAATCGATGCGTAACGCTATATATGCCGCTATCGACATCGTGCGTAACCGCCGCGAGTGGGAAAGATGGAATCGCAACCCATTGCAACACTTCGAGCGCGAGAAGGGACGCGATGTATCGGTAAAGGATTTGAAGTTACCAGAGAGCGAGGAGTAAAGTTTTGGTGTTATGATAGACGGAGGAGGATACAAAAATTCACGCGGCAATATGCTGCTGGGCGTTGCGGTAGCAATACTGTCAATCGTCGGACTGGGTACAAATGTGTACAAGCACAACACGGGCGAAAATGTAGAGTGGTTCTCGATAGTTTCGGAGCTTGCGATGTTCGCCGCAGCATTGTACTTTATCATCTCCTACTTCCGCAACCGCAAGGATAAAAAGGAAGAAAAATAATTCACGATTTTGAATTTTGAATTCTAAATTTTGAATTTCATTGTATAACCGAGCCGAAACCGTATTCCGTCTCGTAATTGTGGAAGCGGCGGCAGGCTCAAAACATAAAATTAACTAATAAAAACTATGATTAAAATCACTTTTCCAGATGGCAACATTAAGGAGTTTGCCAAAGGAACAACTGCTTACCAAGTTGCAGAGAGCATCAGCCCTCGTTTAGCTGCCGACTGTCTGGCTGCTTCGGTAAACGGCGCTACTGTTGATATGACACGCGCCATCGACGAGGACGCAACAATTAAGTTCTACAAGTGGGAGGACGCCGAGGGCAAGCACGCCTTCTGGCACACATCTTCTCACCTCTTGGCTGAGGCTTTGCAGAGCCTCTACCCAGGTATTAAGTTCGGTATCGGTCCAGCTATTGAGAACGGCTTTTACTATGACGTAGATTCTCCAACCCCAATCACCGAAGGTGACCTGGAGACAATCGAGAAAAAGATGCAGGAGTTAGCTCGCCAGAAGGAGGAGCTCGTGCGCACCGAAGTGTCGAAGGAGGAGGCTTTGAAGACCTTTACCGAGAAGGGCGATCAATATAAAGTGGAGCTTATCCAGGACTTGGAGGACGGCACCATCTCATTCTACACAAACGGCACATTCACCGACCTTTGCCGTGGTCCACACATCCCTAACACAGGTGTTATCAAAGCTGTGAAGCTCACATCTGTAGCGGGTGCTTACTGGCGTGGTAACGAGAAGAATAAGATGCTTACTCGTATCTACGGTGTATCATTCCCAAAGAAGTCGATGCTCGACGAGTACCTCGCAATGATTGAGGAGGCTAAGAAGCGTGACCACCGTAAGTTGGGCAAGGATTTGGAGCTCTTCATGTTCTCACAGCGCGTAGGTCAGGGCTTGCCAATGTGGTTACCAAAGGGTGCTGAGTTGCGTGACCGCTTGGAGCGTTTCTTGCGCCAGATTCAGAAGGATTATGGCTATATGCAGGTAATCACCCCACACATCGGTAACAAGGATTTATATGTGACATCAGGTCACTATGCAAAGTATGGTAAAGACTCGTTCCAGCCTATCCACACGCCGTTCGAGGGTGAGGAGTATTTGCTCAAGCCTATGAACTGCCCCCACCACTGCGAGATTTACCGCTCGAAGCCACGCTCATACAAGGATCTCCCTGTTCGTTTGGCTGAGTTTGGTACAGTATATCGCTATGAGCAGTCAGGCGAGTTGCACGGCTTGACACGTGTGC
>JAFPAD010000102.1 GCA_017424405.1 Alistipes sp. | reverse complement strand
GTAGAATACTTTATATCAATTACCTCAACATCGTTCTCCGCCAAGAATTTATTGATGCAAACATCCAATCTCTCGTGATGTAAAGGATTATGGCTGTTCATTAAAAAAGTTTTAACTTTAATCATAGCGTTATTAGTTTTAGTCGGTTAGTAAAATGTCATTTATGAAAAACTTAATTTATTTCTTTATACGCCTTATAAATTTCTCTAACATATCATAATATAGATAGTCGTTTACATTCTCGTGGGTATGACGGTGCATTGCCTCAAAGAAGGCCTTGAAGTTAGAATCGTCTTTTACTGCCGATGTAATTTCAAGGAAATTGTACAAATCACCATAATACATAAAAGGTGAGTATAATTCCTTCATAGCATCAGACTTGATATGAGGCGGATTATAATTGGGGGTAAGAATCAAAAAGTGAGGCACTCTGCCTTCATCTGGTTTGCCTACTTGCGTACTCCAACTAACATAATTATAGTATCTTTCCAACTGCTCACCCTCGCTATCACCCTCGATGCTATTAATATCTGACTTAATCTTATTCTCTATAACAATAATATTTCTCTCATCACGAATAAGCAGGTCGATACGCCCACCGCTAGGTTTTGTGGCATTATCCCACTCTTTATCTTCAATCTTTGCTGACTCTTCACGGGTAACTGTGTAGTTGTCGCTTAACTTGATACCATATTGCTTGAAGAAGTTTTGCCATAATTTCTTATACTTCGGTTGCGTCATAAAGTAGGCTAGAGCATACGAAAAACGGTTCTCATCATTCTGAATTTGGCAAATATCAAAGATTGACACCTCGCGACTCTTTATTTTCAATAAATCATCGTTGATGCATTCGTTTGACTCCACCCACAAGTTATCTTGTTCTATCAGGCCTAGTAACTTTGTGTAATCAACTTTCTTCTCTTCAATATTTTCTCTCTTTTGGTCACCTGTAAATGTGCCTTCTGGATACACATATGTTTTAAGAGATGTTTTAGCTTGCTTGTATCCGTTCAATACCACATCAGCATGTACTCCGTACCCGATAAAAATTCGGCTATTAGGCTTATACAAGCGTGCAGCCTTAAATGTTACAAAGATGTTCTGTTGTTCTGCATCACTGAATATTTTTCTAATAGGGACACCGCCATAGGTAATATTCTCTTCCTCAATATAGTCGTTTTGAGCCTTTGAAATAGTTGGATCAACGGCCTTATAATCTTGTTTCAATGTAGCATTTGCACCATCTATATCTGTCAAGCCCTCTGCTTTACCGATAACCTCAAATATTCCCTCTGCGTGATACTTTACGAATAGCATATATCCAATCTTGCCTGAATGGATAGGTGCAAAGTTTCCAGTTGCATTGAGGTAAATATAATGGTTACCGTTGTCTGCCTGAAACATATTGATTACTTCGTGACCAAGATTTGTCGAAAGATAATCTCCAACATACATTCGATTTAGGACAATCGCTTTCCCTTCATTCGGTTTCTGCTCCTTGTTGCTCATAGTAAGTCAGTAATTGGTAGCCACGCAACTCCGACTATGGCGATTCACATAAAAAAGGAAAGTGTGGAGCTGACTTTCGTTTATCTAAGTGAAGGTTGTGGAAAGACCTAATGTAAGAATAAACGATACGATACCCCACACTTGGATAGTATGGGGAGTATACACACGAAGGTGCATAGCCACATAGCTATATAAGAAATGAGTGTTGCTCGTTGCCCTCTTACATTCGAAAACTTCCACATTTTCACTTAAGGACAGTGCGAAAACACTTTCATTAAATATGTCTGCTTCACGCATTTCGTGCGCTCTGCATAACAAAGGTAGAAAATAATTTTCACATTTGAACAACACTCACAAATCTTTTTGAGGTATTTTCTCTATACAAATATCATACAAACAAAGTTTTATCGCAAGTGACAGAGATATTGAAACAAAATTTTGTTGTTTCTACTTTGGAGTATAGTTTTCAGCTTTAAAAAGTTATGCTATAGATTAAAATTTTCAGATGGCTTTGTTATATATAAATAAAAAACGCTTGTATGAAAATTGAGAATTGGAGAATAGAAGAACTAACAGGATATAAGCCTATTACATCATTTTATACTGATTTTAGCATTGCTGACAGATTTTTCCTTGCAAGTAAAAAGGATAAAGGTTATAAATGCGCGTAATTATTAAGCCTGAGGGTGTCGGTTAGTCTATAATCGAATAAAAATATGTATTTTATGTTGCTAATGTGGTGTGCGAATCGTATATTTGTAGAAGAATAATATTTTTGAGATACTAAATTTTGCTACAATGAAACGGTTGTTTACACTTTTTGCACTCACGATGGTTACTTGTGCTTGTTTGGCTCAAGGAATAAAAGTCGAGGTGCGTCCCGATAAGGTGCTTAACCGCATAACCCCTCTGCTTTATGGTGCAGGTATGGAAGATGTGAACCATGAAATATATGGTGGTATTTATTCGCAACGAATATTTGGTGAAAGTTTTGAGGAGGGCGTAAAACCTGAAGGAATTGAGGGTATGAGTCATTATAACGACCCTATTCGAATGGAGGGTGGTGCAGTGCAGGTTTACTCCGAGCGCGAGATTTTACTCATTGATAACACTCACACATTTGCCGACGGCTGGGCTGAGGTGGAGATTCGAGCTGATGCCATAGGCAGTTATAACGGAGAGTTATTGATGCGCGTGAGTGAGGCGGGTGACGGTCTTGACAACTTTAATGGTTATGAGATTACTCTCACAGATCGTGGCGTAAATCTAAGCATTCACCGCCATAACTACACCCCATTAGCCAAAAGCCCAGCACAAGAGGTTGTGGGATTCAAGTGGCATAAGTTACGTGCCGAAATCAAAGGCTCTACTATCACTGTGTGGCTCAATGGCAAGGAGATGCTCACCTATAAACATGAAGGAAATCCCCTCACGATGGGTAACGTAGGTGTGCGTTCATTTAATAGCAACGTAAGTTTCCGCAACCTACGCGTGGGTTACGATGGCAAGAGTTATGAAATACCGTTCCAACCTACCAACCAGCATCATGTGAGCGGTATGTGGGAGGCGTGTTATAGCAATGATGCACAGCCTTGCTACATGCTCGATAATGCCACGTTCACAAATGGCAAGCAGTCACAGGTTATTGAGAACAGATCCTCAGAGGGCTATGTTGGTATTAATAACAAAGGTCTTAATCGTTGGGGTATAGCTACCCGTAAGGGTGAGAAATTTGAAGGTGAGCTGATGATGAGAGGCTCTGCTCAAAGGGTATTTGTCGCTTTGCAATCAAACGATGGCGATGAGTATTGCTGTAGTGAAATAAAAGGTATAAACAATGAGTGGACCAAGCATACCTTCTCGTTGCGAGCAAATGCCGAAGACCCCGATGCAAAATTTGTTATCTACATTGAAGGCAAAGGCAAGATATGGCTCGATCAGGTTATGCTGACACCTAAGAATAGCGCCCCATATAAGAAATTACCGGTAAGAGCAGATATTGCAGATTGTTTCAAACAGCAGGGTCTTACCATGTTGCGCTATGGTGGCTCGATGGTAAATGCTCCCGATTACAAGTTCGCATCTATGCGAGGCGAGCGTTCTGAACGTGAGCCATACGATGGTCAATGGTATCACTTCTCAACCAATGGCTTTGGCATCATAGAGTTTGTGGAGTTTGCATCGGCTATGGGATATGAGTTGTCGTTCGCCGTAAACATCAACGACGATCCTCAGGTGATGGCTCAGATGATTGAGTATTTCAACGGCGATACATCAACAAAATGGGGCGCACAACGTGCTCTCGATGGACACCCTAAGCCTTATGTTATAAAATACGTAGAGATTGGTAATGAAGAGACTCTTTTCGAGTTAGATACCGAGGCGGCGTATGATTATTACATCGAGCGTTTCAACTTGCTGTCTGAGAGTATGCGCAAGGTGGACAATACACTCGAATTTATACACTCGGCGTGGTGGCGTGCCAGCCGACCTGAATTGATGAAAAAAGTATTTATGGCATTGGATGGTAAGGCTGCCTATTGGGACTACCATCCTTGGGTTGATGATTGGGGCTCGGCTTGTAAAGTCGAAACAGAGTTGCGTCGCATGCAGCAGATGTTCAAGCAGTGGAATCCTGACACCAAGATGCGTTGTGCCATACTCGAGGAGAACGGATCTTCGCATGGCGTAAGACGTATGCTCTCACACGTTATAGTTCAAAATGCGGTACGACGAATGGGTGATTTCGTCCTTACAACATGTCCAGCTAATGCTCTTGAGCCATACTTGCAAAATGATAACGGTTGGAATCAGGGTCAAATATTCTTTACGCCCGACAAGGTGTGGGGAATGCCTCCGTACCAAGCTCAGAAGCTATCCTCAGAGCACCATCAACCACTTTTGGTAGAGAGTGCTATCGCTGGCAGACGCGACAATTCACTCGACATTACAGCTACCCGTTCTGAAGATGGTAAAGAGGTAGCTCTACACATCGTAAATATGGCAAAACAGCCCCAGACAGTATCGCTGGACTTTGGCTCATTTGGCAAGATACGCAAAGCTGAGAAATGGGTAATCGCAGGAGCAGAGAATGACGTTAATACTCCCGACCAGCCTACTCGTATTGCAGCTCAGAAATATGATGCTGACTTCCTTGATGGCGACTGCTCATTGGAACCTTACTCCTATACGGTTATCAAGTTAACAAAGTAGCTTTACTGTCATTATTACGATGCAATACAGTTCTTTGCACAACCACTGATTTAAGGTAAAAACATTCACAGTGTGAGTGGAGTGTAGAATAAAAGTGATAAAGAGATGAAAAAGATTATTACATTAGGAGAGATTATGTTGAGATTGAGCCCTGCGGGGAATAATCGTTTTGTACAATCTGACTCATTCGATGTGGTGTATGGTGGCGGAGAGGCAAATGTCGCAGTTAGCCTTGCCGCATACGGGCATGATGCCTATTTTGTAACAAAACTCCCTACACATGAGATAGGTCAGTCGGCTGTGAATGCATTGCGTCGCTATGGTGTTAAGTGTGATTATATCGCGCGAGGCGGAGAACGTGTTGGTATATACTATCTCGAGACAGGTGCCTCGATGCGTCCAAGTAAAGTGATATACGACCGTGCCCATTCGGCTATCTCGGAGGCAAATCCCGAAGATTTTGACTTTGATACAATTATGGAGGGCGCAGATTGGTTTCATTGGTCGGGAATCACTCCCGCCA
The DNA here is from genome assembly GCA_017424405.1 of Alistipes sp. Taxonomy (GTDB): domain Bacteria; phylum Bacteroidota; class Bacteroidia; order Bacteroidales; family Rikenellaceae; genus Alistipes. Next base: position 6,195 of record JAFPAD010000102.1, on the reverse strand, counting down.
TTTCGGATAAGGCTGCGGAATTGACTCGTTTGGCATGCGAGGCGGCAAAGCGTCATGGTGTGACGGTGTCTGTTGATTTGAACTTCCGCAAAAAATTGTGGACTTCGCAAAAGGCACAATCTGTGATGCGTCCGTTGATGAAGTATGTTGATGTTTGCATAGGTAATGAAGAGGATGCTGAATTGTGTCTTGGATTTAAACCCGATGCTGATATCAAAGGTGGCAAGACCGATGCAGAGGGTTATAAGGCGATATTTGCAGCTATGGTTGAGGAGTTTGGCTTTGAGTATGTAATCTCAACCCTGCGAGAGTCGTTCTCGGCTTCACATAATGGCTGGAAAGCAATGATATACAACGGTAAGGAGTTTTATGAATCGCGCCGTTACGATATCAACCCTATTGTTGATCGAGTAGGCGGCGGTGACGCATTTTCGGGTGGAGTGATTCATGGTATGCTTACCAAAGCGACCCAATGCGAGATCCTGGAGTTTGCCGTAGCAGCTTCGGCATTGAAGCACACTATCCCTGGAGATTTCAATATGGTTTCGGTTGCGGAGGTTGAAGCCCTATGCGGAGGCGATGCAAGCGGACGTGTTCAACGATAAAATTTAGAGAGAAATGGCTCGATTTGATAAATTAACAACTCTGAACAAGATTCAGACAACGGGTGTTGTTCCCGTATTTTACAACAGCAACGCAGAGGTGGCAAAGCAGGTGATGAAGGCGTGCTACGAGGGTGGCGTTCGCGCCTTCGAGTTCACCAATCGTGGCGATTTTGCCCACGAAGTGTTTGCCGAAGTGGTTAAGTTCGCCGCTCAAGAGTGTCCCGAGATGGCCATAGGCGTAGGCTCGGTGGTAGATGCTCCTACCGCGGCGCTTTATATTCAAATGGGAGCTTGTTTTGTAGTTGGTCCACTTTTTAATGCTGAGGTGGCAAAGGTCTGCAATCGCAGACTCATACCATACACTCCGGGTTGTGGAACAATTAACGAAGTTGGTTCAGCTCAAGAGGCCGGTTGCGACCTATGTAAGGTGTTCCCAGGAGATGTGCTCGGACCTAAGTTCGTTAAGGGTTTGATGGCGCCGATGCCGTGGAGCAAAATCATGGTTACGGGAGGCGTTGAGCCTACCGAGGAGAATTTGAGCGCATGGTTTAAGGCTGGAGCCTTTGCCGTGGGTATGGGTTCAAATCTCTTCCCTGCGGAGCGAATTGCAAGTGGCGATTGGGATTACATGACAACTATGTGTCGCAAGGTTCTTGATTGTGTGGTGAATGTTAAAAACAGATAGAGATATTATGAAACAAGATAAGATGACTTCTTGGCGTTGGTGTATATGCGCATTGCTGTTTGTTGCCACGACTATAAACTATTTGGATAGGCAGGTCCTGTCGCTGACGTGGAAGGACTACATTGCTCCTGAATTTCATTGGACTGATGCCGATTACGGAACTATTGCAGGCTTTTTCTCGCTCTTTTATGCCTTTGCGTGTCTGCTTGCTGGTCGCTTTGTCGATTGGATGGGCACCAAAAAAGGATTTTTGTGGGCTATTGGAATCTGGTCGCTCGGTGCTTGTATGCATGCTGGCTGTGGATGGCTGACGATGCGCATCGAGGGTTTGGAATCAATCGAGGCGTTGAGAACCATAGAATCAGGTTCGATGGCAGCCGTTGGAGTCGCGACTGTCAGTGTCTGGCTCTTTTTGGTGTGTCGTGCCATACTTGCTTTGGGTGAGGGTGGTAACTTCCCTGCATCAATTAAGACTACGGCCGAATATTTCCCCAAGAAGGATAGAGCTCTTGCTACTTCATTTTTTAATGCAGGCTCATCGGTTGGCGCACTTGCAGCTCCTTTGACTATCCCTATCTTAGCTGATAAATTCGGTTGGGAAATGTCGTTTATAATCATCGGTGCATTAGGTTTTGTGTGGATGTTCTTTTGGATTTATATGTACGACAAGCCGCAGAAGTCAAAGTTTGTCAATCAGGTCGAGTTGGAGTATATTCAACAAGATGATACTGTTGCCGACGCGCAACCATCTGAGTCATCTGATCACTCTGATCAGACTATCCCATTCCTGCAATGTTTTCGTTATAAGCAGACATGGTCGTTTCTTTTGGGCAAGTTCCTAACCGATGGCGTTTGGTGGTTCTACCTATTCTGGGCACCAGCATACTTCTCGGAGTGTGGATATACGATGCAGACCACAACAGGTAAGATGTTGGTATTTGTACTCTACCTCATAGTGACCATAATTTCGTTTTTCGGAGGATACCTCCCCAAATACTTTGTCGAAAAGCGTGGTATGGAGCCCTATGCGGGTCGTATGCGTGCGATGTTGATTTTTGCTTTCTTCCCATTGTTGGCGCTCTTTGCTCAGCCATTGCAGGGGGTGTCGGTGTGGTTCCCTGCCATAATTATTGGTTTGGCTGGTGCAGGTCACCAATCGTGGTCGGCAAACATTTTCTCAACTGTGGGTGATATGTTCCCAAAATCGACCATTGCCACCATTACAGGTATAGGCAATATGGCTGGAGGTGTGGCTTCATTTCTCATCAACAAGGGCGCAGGTATGTTATTCGTCTATGCTGCTGCACAAGGCGAGGCGTTCTCGTTCCTTGGCTTCGAGGGTAAGCCAGCTGGATATATGATTATCTTCTGCATCTGTGCTGTGGCATATCTGGTGGCGTGGTGCGTGATGAAGAGCCTTGTTCCAAAGTATAAGTGTATAGAAATTAAGTAAGAGTATGTTCAATATTAAAGATAAAGTGGTCGTAATTACAGGTGGTTACGGAGTGTTGGGAGCCTCGATGGCTCGTTGTTTGGCTGCGCAAGGTGTGCATGTTGCAATCATAGGTCGTAAACCTGAAAAGGGTGTGGCTTTGGCTGAAGAACTTAGCCAAATAGGAGCTGAATCTATTTTCTGTAAGGCCGATGTTCTTGACCGTGAGGCATTGGTGGCTGCACGTGAAGAGATTGTAACTAAGTGGGGACATATAGATGTGTTGATTAATGCCGCAGGAGGTAATATACCGGGCGCAACAATTATGCCCGATAAGAGTTTTCTGGATATAGACTTCTCTGCCTTTAATGGTGTGATGAATCTCAACCTAATGGGTACAGTCATTCCTACGGTTGTTTTCGGAGAGCAGATGGCATTGCAAAAGAAAGGCTCGATTATCAACGTTTCGTCAATGACGGCGCAGAGTGTCGTGACACGTGTTGTGGGTTATTCGGCATCTAAGGCAGCCATTGATAACTTCACCCGATGGATGGCAGTCGAGATGGCTAAGAAGGTAGGCGAGGGCGTGAGAGTAAACGCTATTGCTCCTGGCTTCTTTATAACTGAACAAAATCGTACACTTATGACCAACCCCGACGGTTCATTAAGTGACCGCGCCAAAGATGTGGTGCGTGCCACTCCGTTTGGTCGCTTGGGTGAGCCAGATGAGCTGCATGGAGCGGTGGTGTTCTACGCAAGTGATGCGTCGAAGTTTATCACAGGAACGGTTCTCCCGATTGATGGAGGTTTCAGTATCTTTAGTGGTGTGTAGGTTATGAGCAGGGTCTATAAATGTGAGCAGTGTTGGCGATGGTACGGACCTAATGACCCAGTATCGTTGCAAGATATCCGTCAAGCGGGTGCTACTGGCATAGTGAATGCGTTGCACCACATACCTAATGGTGAGGTGTGGTCTATTGAGGAGATTGAGAAGCGCAAGCGCATCATCGAAGATGCGGGACTCGTTTGGTCTGTGGTTGAGAGCATACCCGTGCACGAACATATCAAGACTCGCACGGGTGACTACGAAAGATACATCGAGAACTACAAACAGAGCATACGCAATTTGGCAAAGTGTGGCATCAGTGTTATAACCTACAACTTTATGCCCGTGCTTGATTGGACTCGTACCGACCTTGAATATCGCATGCCTGACGGAAGTCAGGCTTTGCGATTTGAGCGTGCGGCATTCATAGCTTTCGACCTCTTTTTGTTGCAGCGCCCCGGTGCCGAGATGGACTATACCGAGAAGGATAAGCAGAAGGCAAAGGCTCGTTTCGAAGATATGAGCGCTGCCGAGCGTGAGGCATTGGTGCGCAACATGATTGCAGGTCTGCCGGGCTCGGAGGAGAGCTTTACATTGGAGCAATTTCAAGCAGAGCTCAACCGCTATAAGGATATAACCCCTGAGGTATTGCGTGCCAATTTAGTGGCATTCCTTGCCGAAATCTGCCCTGTTGCCGACGAGGTGGGTGCCGTGATGGTTATCCACCCTGATGACCCTCCAATGTCGATACTCGGCCTACCTCGCATCATGAGTTGCGCTGAGGATTTTGAGGCTATAATCAAGGCTGTGCCGAACATGAGTAATGGCTTGTGCCTTTGTACGGGATCGCTTGGTGTGAGCAGTGCTAACGACTGCGCCGATATGATGCGCCGTTTTGGAGATCGTGTGGGCTTTGTCCATCTTCGAAGCACCGAGCGAGATGCCGAAGGTAATTTCCACGAAGCAAATCACCTCGAGGGCGACGTGGATATGTATGGAGTAATGAAGTCGTTGCTTGAATTGCAGCAGCGTCGTGGCATCTCTATCCCGATGCGTCCTGACCATGGCCATCGCATGATTGATGACCTCCACAAAAAAAGCAATCCGGGATATAGTTGCATTGGTCGTTTGCGTGGCTTGGCTGAGTTGCGAGGCTTGGAAATGGGTATCGCAAAATCACTTTTTGAGAACTAAAACACAAAAGAATTAATGAAACCTTTTATTCACGACGATTTTTTGCTAGAGAACGACTATGCCCGCAGGCTCTACCACGACTATGCTGAGCATATGCCGATTATCGATTACCATAATCACCTCTCACCAAAGATGATTGCTGAGGATTACCAATTCCGCACAATCACCGAGCTATGGCTTGGCGGCGACCACTACAAGTGGCGTGCTCTGCGTGCTAATGGCGTTGTCGAGGAGTGCATCACGGGTGATGCCCCCGACCGAGAGAAGTTCCGTGTGTGGGCTCGTACTTTGCCATATACAATGCGCAATCCGCTCTATCATTGGACTCAGCTTGAGCTAAAACGATATTTTGGAATTGACGATCTGTTATGCGAAAAGAATGCCGATGAGATATATGATAAGTGCAACGCAATGCTCTCTCAGCCCGAGTTCAGTGTCAAGAATTTGTTGTTGAGAATGGGGGTTGAGGTGCTCTGCACTACCGATGATCCCATAGATTCGCTCGAATACCACAAGCAGATAGCCGCAAGTGGTTATGCGGTTAAAGTGCTCCCTACGTGGCGCCCCGATAAGTTGCTCAACACGAGCGATACCGTTGCTTTCAACGCCTATGTAGATGCGTTGTCCGAGGTTAGTGGCATCACAATCACCGACTTCGACTCGCTTGTAGAGGCTTTGCGCTTGCGACAGAAGTTCTTTGCCGAATGCGGTTGCCGACTATCGGATCATGGTGTGTCGTATGTTCCTAATGTGGAGTTTAACGAAGAGAGTACATCGTATCTGTTTGCTAAAATTCGTTCTGGGGAGGAGTTAAATGCCACTGAATCTGAGTGTTTATGCGGAGGTATTCTTCATATGCTTTTGGGTCTTAATGCCGATATGGGCTGGGCGCAACAACTTCATATCGGAGCCATACGCAACAATAATCTTCGTCTTTTCCGTTCACTCGGACCCGATATTGGTTGCGATTCTATTGCCGACGGTCAGGTAGCTCAAGGTCTGTCGCGCATTTTGGGCAGACTTGACGACAAAGGCAAGCTCACACGCACCATTATCTACAACCTTAATCCTAAGGATAGTGCGGTGCTGGCTACGATGGCTTATAACTTTAACGATGGCACAGAGCCAGGTAAGATGCAATATGGAGCAGCGTGGTGGTTCCTTGATCAGATGGATGGTATGACGGAACAGATTAACATCTTGTCGTCGTTGGGATTACTATCTCGTTTTGTTGGAATGTTGACCGACTCACGTAGCTTTGTATCTTATACGCGCCACGAATACTTCCGCCGATTACTGTGTAATATACTCGGTGCCGATATTGAAGCAGGTTTATTGCCTGCCTCCGAGTTGGAATTTATTGGTAATATGGTAGCCGACATATCCTACAATAATGCCAAACATTATTTTGGATTTTAGCCACGCTAAATTCCAATATGCAGTGAGGATACTC
>JAFPAD010000101.1 GCA_017424405.1 Alistipes sp. | reverse complement strand
TTCCCCATCGTGCTTCACGGTTCTTCTTCTGTTCCCCAGGAGGAGGTAAAGACTATCAATACTTATGGTGGTGCATTGAAGGATGCTATCGGTATCCCCGAGAGCGAGTTGCGTAAGGCTGCTAAGTCTGCAGTTTGCAAGATCAACATCGACTCAGACGGTCGTTTGGCTATGACTGCAATGGTTCGTAAGATCTTCGTTGACAACCCAGCAGAGTTCGACCCACGTAAGTACTTGGGTCCAGCACGTGAGGAGTTGAAGAAGCTCTACAAGCACAAGTGCGAGAACGTTCTCGGTTCAGCTGGTACAGTTGAGTAATCGAAATCAATTCAATATTAAAGGCGACCTTCGGGTCGCCTTTTTTTGTTCTCGCACTTGTGATTGTATTGACATTCCCCCTAAATCCCCCTTTGACAAAGGGGGACGTGGGTCGCATACGCTCCTGAACGAGAACGTTCTCGGTTCAGTTGGTACAGTTGAGTAATCAAACTATTCTATATCAAAGGCGACCTTCGGGCCGCCTTTTTTGTTCTCGCACTTGTGATTTGTATTGACATTCCTCTTAATCCACTAAAATGTTCTAAACAGCCATCATTGCTATCGACCGCACCTTGAATTAGCTCAAAAATTATTTAATTTTACGAAAAATCACTATATTTGCATGTTAATATAGATTATACACATGCAGAACATGAGCATTGAGCTTACGGGAAAATCGCAGACCGAGAATGAAAAGAGTAATTCTCCGCTATTTACATATATCGACAGCAAAGAGTACGATGCCATAATAAACGAAAATAACGTTCCACGAATCTTTGGTCGTGGAGGTATCTTCATCTGCTTGAAGGGCGAGGGGTATGTAATCATCAACGAACATAAATACCACCTCTCTCCCGGCACGCTGTGCATTGCATTCCCCGGCACCATCATACAAGGATTCAAACGAGGCGAAGGATTTGAAAGCTACACACTACGCATTGCAACCAACTTCCTGCGCGACCTAAATATCCCCGACGCAAGTTCCATACATCTGATGATGCGCGAAAATCCATGTATGGTACTCGAGCCCGAGCAACTCAGCGGCATACTCGACATCTGCCACATGATGCAGCAAAAGGATAGCCGCACGCTACACCCTTTCCGTGAGCATATCAATGCCCAGATGCTACAACTCCTCTGCTTGGAGTTGGCTGGCATCTACGCACAACACATACCCGTGAAACGAGAGCCTTGTTCGCGTCAGGACTTGACCTTCCGCAGATTCCTATCGTTACTCACGACCGACATCACCACCTCGCGCGAGGTGCAATACTATGCCGATAAACTCAACATCACCCCAAAGTATTTGACCATCATCACACGTCAAATATCGGGTCGCAGTGCCGCTAATTGGATTACGCACTCGGTGATTTTAAATGCTAAGGCGTTGCTTTCAACCACACAGCTAACAGTACAACAGGTGTCGTCGCGACTAAACTTCCCTAACCCCTCGTTTTTCGGACAGTATTTTCTACGACACACAGGCATGACACCTAAAGAGTTTCGTCGTTCAAAACTTTAAGAAGAGTATGACATCACTATTCGATAATATAATCTTTGGACCCATACAATCACGACGTTTGGGCTTATCATTAGGCGTAAACTTGTTGCCTATTGATGCGAAGTTGTGCAATTTCAATTGCATCTATTGCGAGTGTGGCTGGAATGAGGAGCACAACGGGAAAAAGAGGTTTAATGCCCGTGAAGATGTCCGCCAGATGTTACACGACACCCTATCGAAGATGGTCGCCGACGGCACTCCGCCCGACGTAATTACGTTTGCGGGCAATGGCGAGCCTACGATGCACCCCGACTTTGAGCAGATTATCGACGACACCATAACACTTCGCAACGAGCTATGCCCTACGGCTAAGGTATCGGTTTTGAGCAATGCTACACAAATCGGACGCGAGGAGGTTGTACGTGCGCTACTGAAAGTGGATAATAACATTCTGAAGTTGGACTCAGCATTTGACAACACCGTACAACTAATAAATAAACCCGTTGGCAATTACTCGGTAGCTCGCACCGTTGAACTCATGAAGCAGTTTCAGGGCAACATGATTTTACAGACAATGTTCCTGCGTGGCGAGTACATGGGTAAGCAGGTGGACAACACCTCACCTGCAGAGATTCAGGCATGGCTTGAAGTGGTGAAAGAGATAGCTCCCAAAAAGGTGATGGTATATTCGATTGACCGCGACACCCCTTGCCAAACCTTAGAGAAGGTGAGCAAGGAGGAGTTGTCTGAAATCGCCTCATTGGTCAAGGCTTTTGGCATAGAGTGTTCGGTAGCATAACACTCCTGAGCCATTAAACATTACTTATTAACGCTACTTATCAAATCCAGAGAGATGGAATTGGACGATATAAAATACGATTTGCTATATAAGGTAAATTCTCCTGCCGACTTGAAACGACTCTCAATGTCGCAGTTGCCGCTATATTGCGCCGAGTTGCGTCGCTACATTATAGAGGAGTGTTCGAAGAATCCGGGACATTTGGCATCAAGCCTTGGGACAATTGAGCTTACCGTAGCTATACATTATGTATATGACCTCCCGAACGACAAGCTAGTGTGGGACGTAGGTCATCAAGCCTATGCTCACAAAATCATTACATCACGTCGGGATTTATTCCCCACAAACCGCAAATTGGGAGGCATAAGTGGTTTCCCCCGCATGGCAGAAAGCGAGTACGACTCATTCGGTGCAGGACACTCATCAACCTCCATATCGGCAGCCTATGGCTTGGCTCAAGCAGCCGAGTTACAAGGCAAGGATAACCATGTCATTGCAGTCATAGGCGACGGAGCCATGACCGGTGGATTGGCTTTCGAGGGGTTGAATAATGCTGGAGATAAGCGTAATGGCAAATTGCTGGTTATCTTCAACGACAACGAGATGGCAATCGACCAAGCGACAGGAGCATTAGATGGATATTTAGCTCGCATGTCCACTTCGAAATTCTACAATGGATTCAAACGTGGGCTGTGGCGCATACTCTCACACATTCCTCCTGTGTTGCGTTTCTGCCAAACAGTCGGCAACGCCATAAAACAGGGACTACTCAAAAATAGTAACCTATTTGAGAGTTTTAACTTCCGTTATTTCGGACAATTAGATGGTCACAATGTAGAGGAGCTTGTACGCATGCTTCGAGCGCTGAAAGACATTGATGAGCCAAAGTTGCTACACGTCATAACCACTAAGGGCAAGGGATATACCCCTGCCGAAGATAACCAATCGGTATGGCATGCACCCGGACGTTTCAACCCCGAAACTGGCGAACGCATACCATCAGCAACGGCTGCAGCACGTTATCAAGACGTATTTGGTGTAACATTATTAGAGTTGGCTCGCCAAAATGATAAGATTGTTGGCATAACACCTGCAATGCCTTCAGGTTGCTCGCTCAACATCATGATGCGAGAGATGCCCGAGCGTTGCTTCGACGTAGGTATCGCCGAAGGTCATGCCGTAACCTTCTCAGCAGGCTTGGCGGCTGGAGGAATGCACCCCGTATGTAATATATACTCTTCGTTCATGCAACGCGCCTACGACAATGTAATACACGATGTAGCATTGCAAAATCTACCCGTTACGTTCTGTATTGACAGAGGAGGCTTGGTGGGTGAAGATGGTGCCACACACCACGGAGCATTCGACTTAGCCTACTTCTCATGCATACCAAACATGATTGTCGCTGCGCCTATGGACGAGCTGGAGCTACGCAATATGTTATACACCGCCACCACAACCCCATCACCCTACGCTATACGTTACCCTCGAGGTTGCGGCATCGGCGTGCAGTGGCAAAACGCTACATTCGAAACGATACCCACAGGCAAGGGTCGCAAGATAAAGAGTGGCAAGGATTTGGTTGTTTTATCAATAGGTACAGCTGGCAACTTTGCCACCGAGGCGATAGCTAAGGTTGAAGCAGAGAATAAATTCTCTATCGCCCACTACGACTTACGCTTTGCGAAGCCTCTTGATGAGCAACTCTTGTTGGAGGTGTGTGCAGGCTTCGATAAGGTCATAACCGTTGAAGACGGTGTCCTTAGAGGTGGCGTCGGCGAGGCGGTTAATAAGTTCCTCTACAACCATGGTTTCTCGGGCAAGGTACAGAGCTTGGGTATAGAGGATAAATTTATCGAGCATGGCACACCTGCCGAGCTTTATGCCATGTGCGGATATGATGCCGAAGGTATTGAGCAGCGTATTAAACAGATGCTTCAATGAGAACACGTCTAACACTACTCTTTGTCTTATGTTCCCTAACCGTTGCAGCACAGAAACTCTATGCGCCACTGGGTCAGGCTGAATTGGTGTGCAATGTAAATGATTTGTTGCCCACGCACGTGGAAGTCAATGGTTCAACTCAAGGGCTTGCCATACATGGCAACTACGCATTCTCAATGCACGACAAGGGGCAGTGTGTGATTATTGACTTAAAAAAGTTACGCTTTGTAAACACCTTCGTATTAGAAGGCAATACAGGGCATTGCAACAACGCATCATTTGGACGAGAATACTATACGAAAAAGTCGCAATTCCCACTCCTCTACGTTTCGGAGTGTCGCGGAGCGAGAGCCTGCTACGTGAATGACATAACCACAACAGGGTCACGCCTCGTGCAAAAGATATTCTACTCAGGAGAGGAGATTAATGGTCCGTGCGACTGGGCTGTCGATGCCAAGCGAGATTTGTTATATATGTACTGCACCGTCGGCAAGATACGCATGCTAATGTGGTTTAGACTTCCCCGCTTAAAAGACTCCGATGAGAATGGAGAGGTGCATCTATATCTGAAAGATGCATTAGGAAGCATTCCTGCGGGCGACATAAAGATTCCGCAAGGAAGCCTTGTAACCGACAACTACATCTTCCTTCCTGAAGGTGTGCCGTCGCGTGGCACCGCATTAAATGTCATCAATCGCCACTCGGCGAAACAGCTTATGCACATCGACCTAACACAAACAGGCATCGAACCTGAGGGTGTGGCGTGCTACAAAAAATGGTTATACCTATCGCTACACACACCTGCTCAGCCTCGCCACAACATAATCTACCGTTATCGCATCGACTAAGGTTGCTTGACGTATATCAACTTCTTGGTGTTATAACCCCGCTGAGCAGCCAACGCCACAACGTACTCCAAAGTCTTTTCAGGCAACGATGGCGTGCGTGAGAGTATCCACAAATATTTAGGCGACCTACTACCAACAATCAACCAACTACCGTCAGACGCCATAGCCAAGATATTGTAATCGGAGTAAAATTTCCAGAAAAACGAAACTCGCAATTGTCCCGGGTTATCGGTAGTTTTGGCATGCCCAATCGAGATGTGTTCTTCCCCATTTCTCATGCCCCTATTTTTCACCTCAACGCCACCATCTGATAGCAACGTATAGGTAGCCGTAACCTGATCCATACCTCGTTCAAAGCGGTGGTCAAAACGAGCTATCTCGTACCACGTTCCCATAATACTCTTCAAGTCAAGTGACGAGATAGTGCGGCGGTTAATGTTATCGCGACCCGCCCCATAGCCGCACGCCGTAATCAGCATAAATAGTAGAGCCAAACCTATCAGCATAATTTTTTTCATCTCAATAATGTTTTACGGCAATAATTCACATTCTATGCCAAAGACTCAGATAATTTCTGCAATTATATTTGTTTAATTATTCACTTATAATTAAATTTGTTTAATATATTATTGGGAAATATTTAAACTCTAACTTACATATTAACATGAAAACAAATCCTCGACATTTATGGAATCTTGTAGCCATTGTGGCTGCAATATTTTTGCTCGGTTGCCAATCTGCAACACATGTGGGAAAGAAAGTACAGGCTCTTGATGACTCAGCTTGGGAGAACTCTATCTGGCTTTCTGCGGCAGATGCTCCCGTTCTTACGAAGTGGGACAACGACCGTGCCGCCGACGGCGCAAGCTGGTTCGTTTCGACAGTAAAGAATGAGCAGAAAGTAACCTCTGCTAAGTGGATGACAACAGGCTTGGGCGTGTACGAAATCTACCTCAACGGCACAGCCGTAGGTGAGGAGTTCTTAAAGCCTGGTTTTACTCATGTTTTAAAGACTCGTCGTTCGTTCACATACGACATCACCGAGGCATTCAACAAGGGTGCAGGTGCCGAGAATCAGCTCTCGGCTCAGGTAACTCCTGGCTGGTGGGCCGATAAGATTGTGACTCCGAACCAGCATAGTATGTGGGGTACAAAGTGTGCTTTCCGTGGCGTGTTGGAGCTTACCTATGCCGACGGCACAACAAAACTCTACGGCACCGACCTCGAGAATTGGAAGGCCGGCATAGCTGGTCCTGTGAAGCACTCTGCCATCTTCGACGGCGAGGAGTACGATGCACGCGAGAAGATGGGCTACGAGGTTGCCGACATGCTCTCTACACCTGAGCAGAACAAGGAGTTCCGTGGCGAGATTTTGCCATCTCAGGGTGCTGAGGTATATCTCCGCCATGACCTTGAGCTAAAACCCGTAAAGGCTTACACATGGAGTGAGGTTGAGGGGGCAAAGGATAACGAGTTTGGTAAGGTTGTAATCAGCCGCGAGTTCGCTGCAGGCGAGCAGATTATTTTGAAGGCTGGCGAGAACCTCGTTGTTGATTTTGGTCAGAACTGCGCAGGTGTTCCTTCGTTCGTATTCAAGGCAAAGGAGGGAACTACCCTAACTTGTTTACCAGGCGAGTTGCTCAACGACGGCAACGGCGCGCGCAGTCGTGGCATGGACGGTCCTGAGGGTAGCGTTCACCGTGAAAACTTGCGTACGCCTGCCACTGCATTCCTTATGAAATACACATTTGGTGCAGGCAATAAGTTCGCAAGCTACCACCCTACTCGCACATTCTACGGCTATCGCTACGCTTCAATCACAGCCGATGGCGACGTAACAATCAAAAAGATTGCGACAATACCCGTAACATCTATCGCCCAAGAGCTGGAGATTGGTAAGATTTCAACAGGCAACGAACTTGTAAACAAACTTATCTCGAACACATATTTGGGTCAATTGTCAAACTACCTCTCTGTACCTACCGACTGTCCTCAGCGCAATGAGCGACTTGGCTGGACTGCCGACACACAGGTATTCACCGAGACCGGTACATTCTTCGCCAACACACTCACCTTCTTCCACAAGTGGATGCGTGACATGCGTGACAGCCAGAATGAGTTGGGTGGCTTCCCGGGCGTAGCTCCTCATGCACAGTATGGCAACGAGAAGATGCGTCTTGGCTGGGCCGATGCGGGCATCATCGTTCCATGGACCGTATGGAAGCAATTTGGCGACAAACAGATTGTTGATGAAAACTGGGAGTCGATGAATCTCTTTATGAATCACATCTACGAGACAAAATACAACCACGAGAGCTTGGTCGGCGAGAATGGCAACTACCAATGGGCTGATTGGTTGAGCTACGAGCCTCTGGAGAGCTGTGGCGGTGGAGCTTTTGAGAATGGTAAGCCACGCCCCGAGACTATCGTTTATTGGAACTATCTAAGTGCCTCATATTGGGCTATCGACGCTACGATGATGGCCGACATGGCTGTAGCTACAGGACGTGACGCTGCACCATATCTGCAAATGGCAGCCGAGGCAAAGACCTACATGAAGGAGCAGTTCCTCAACGCCGACGGCACATTCAAAACCGAGATTTTGAACACCATGCAGACCCCTGCCCTCTTCGCATTGAAGAATGGCTTGGTTGAGGGTGACGCAAAGGCGCAGATGATTGCACGCCTGCGTGAGAACTTCAAGCAGCACGACAACTGCTTGCAGACAGGTTTCTTGGGAACATCAATCCTGATGGGTACACTCACCGAGAACGGCATGACCGATATCGCATACGAGCTTTTGTTCCAGCGCAAGAACCCAAGCTGGCTCTACTCTATCGACAATGGCGCAACAACCATTTGGGAGCGTTGGAATAGCTACATGGTGGATAAGGGCATGGGACCTCGCGGTATGAATAGCTTTAACCACTATGCTTACGGTTGTGTTTGTGAGTGGATTTGGGAGACTGCGGCAGGTATCGCTTCCGACCCTAAGGCACCTGGCTTCAAGCACATAATCATGAGCCCACAGCCTGATAAGCGCTTGGGTCACGTCACTGCCGAGTACAACTCTGCTTTAGGCACAATTAAGAGTGCATGGCGCTACGAAGGCGAGCAGTGGATTTGGGAGTTCTCAATTCCTGAAGGCGCTACAGCCACCGTCACCCTTCCGGGCGAGAGCGAGTCGCAGACTTACGAAAGCGGAACGTACAAGGTGGTTAAGTAATTTGGAGACTATTAACAAAACAAACCTGTCTAACGAGTTTAGACAGGTTTGTTTTTTCGTATTCAACCATAAAAAAAAGGATGCAACGCCATCAAGCATGCATCCTTTACATATCACTAATTAAGTTTACCTCACCTTAAACTCTGGGTCGGCCTTCATTGGAACAGGCATTGATGCATAGACACCTGCATCGAACTTCTCACGCACTGCCTTGAACGCCTCGATGGTGCGATTAACATCTTCCAACGTATGAGCGGCTGTTGGAATGATACGCAAAATAATCTCACCCTTAGGGATTACAGGATAAACCACAATAGAGCAGAATATACCGTAGTTCTCGCGCAAATCAACAATGAGGTTAGTACCCTCTTCAACACCACCCTTCATATAGACAGGAGTCACAGGCGATTGCGTAACACCAATCTCGAAGCCATTATCGGTGAATCCCTTTTGGATAGCACGTGTAATCTCCCACAACTTCTCCTGATACTCGGGGTGGTTGCGAATAAGGTCTAATCGCTTCAATGCACCGATAACCATAGGCATTGGCAACGACTTGGCATAGAGCTGCGAACGCATATTATAGCGGAACAAGTTGATGAGCCAACGAGGACCGCAAACAAAAGCTCCGATACCAGCCATCGACTTTGCAAACGTATTGAACAACACATCAACGCCATCTGCGCAACCGAAGTGAGCCGCCGTACCTTTTCCTCCAGGACCCATTGTTCCAAATCCGTGGGCATCGTCCACCAACAAGCGGAAATTGAAATCCTTCTTCGCATTTACAATCACGTCCAAGAATCCGAGGTCGCCCTTCATACCGAACACGCCTTCGGTAATTACGAGTACACCACCACGCTGCTCCTCAGCCAAATCAGTTGCATGCTTGAGCTGCAAGCGAAGCGACTCCTCGTTATTGTGAGCATAGACGAAACGTTTACCCTTATGCATGCGCAAGCCGTCGATGATGCAGGCATGACACTCGGCATCATAGACCACCACATCGCGCGGAGTGAGCAAGCAGTCGATGATGGAAATCATACCCTGATAGCCAAAGTTCAAAAGAAAAGCATCGTCCTTACCCACGAACTCAGCTAACTCACGCTCCAACTGTTCATGATACTTTGTCTGACCACTCATCATACGAGCTCCCATTGGAGCTGCCATACCAAACTCGGCAGCACCCTCAGCATCGGCCTTACGCACCTCGGGGTGGTTAGCCAAACCGAGATAATTGTTCAAGCTCCAGTTAAGCACAGGCTTACCTCGGAAGTTCATGTGTGGTCCCAACTCACCCTCCAATTTTGGAAATGCAAAGTAACCGTGAACCAACTGCATATATTGACCAATTGGTCCACCTGTATTCTTCTCTAATCTTTCAAAAATATCTACCATAGTATCTATTTATTTAAAGTTTTTGTTTGCTATAAAAAGTTATCACGTGCGCTGTTGCACACTCTCAAAGGTAGAAAAAAAAATGCGCCAACATCGTCCCAAAAAGGCAAATGGCTTGCCGAGAGGTGCAAAATAGGTATTTATACTTATCGCAAAATAAAAAAAGCCAGCACTATTTAGTTCAATGAATTGCGAGAAAAGAGATTTTTTCTTATCTTCGCAAAAAGATATAAACTAACTCAAAGATGAAATATAGCAGAATCTTACTCAAACTTAGTGGCGAATCGCTACAGGGAGAACAGAAGTATGGTCTTTCGACTGCAGTGTTGCAATCTTACGCCGAGCAGATTAAGGCTGCCGTGGCAACGGGTGTGCAGATTGGTATCGTGATTGGCGGCGGAAATATTTTCCGTGGCTTGCAGGGTGCCAAGAAGGGTTTTGACCGAGTAAAGGGCGACCAGATGGGTATGCTCGCTACGATAATCAACTCGCTGGCGTTGCAATC
Organism: Alistipes sp.; assembly: GCA_017424405.1. GTDB lineage: Bacteria > Bacteroidota > Bacteroidia > Bacteroidales > Rikenellaceae > Alistipes. Next base: position 5,056 of record JAFPAD010000101.1, on the reverse strand, counting down.
GGCACTGGAGGACAATGGCGTTAAAGCTAAGGTTCTCACCTCGATACGCATGGAGCCCATCGGAGAATACTACTCAAAGGCAAAGGCTATAGAGTATCTTGAGGCTGGATATGTGGTGATTATCGGCGGCGGAACATCAAACCCATACTTCTCAACCGACACAGCATCGGCGTTGCGAGGCATTGAGATTGAGGCTGAGGTAATGTTCAAGGGTACTCGTGTTGATGGTGTCTACACCGCCGACCCGGAGAAAGACCCAACTGCTACCAAGTTCGACAAGATTACTTTCGACGAGGTCTACAACCGAAATTTGAAGGTAATGGACATGACTGCCTTCACCCTCTGCAAGGAGAATGGGTTGGATATTATCGTATTCGACATGGATACCGAGGGTAATTTGGCAAAGGTTTTGAACGGTGAAACTATCGGCACATTGGTGTGCAAGGATTAAAACGCTTAAAAATTATTGATTATGAAAACCTTATGTTCTAAAGCTCATATTTTTATCATCGCACTCGTAGCAATGTTCTCTTTAACTGGCATTACAGCGCAAGCGCAGACCAAGAGTGATGACATCGCTGCGACAACTCTAATCAACAAGGGCGATAAGGCTCCTAACTTCACAGTCGAGATGGTCGATGGTAGCAAGGTGACTCTTGCCGAGTTGAAAGGCAAGGTTGTGGTAGTAAATTTTTGGGCTACATGGTGTCCTCCATGCCGTCAGGAGTTGAAGGTGGTGCAGAAGCAACTCATCGACCACTTCAAGGGTGAGCCATTCGTATTCCTGCCTATCTCTCGTGGCGAGGAGAAGGCTACCGTAGAGGCTTTCCGCAAGCAGAACAGCTACACCTTCCCTATGGGCTTGGATCCTAAACAGGCAATCTACAAGAAATATGCATCGAACTACATTCCTCGCAACTTCGTTGTTGGCAAAGATGGCAAGGTGATTTATGTTTCGGTGGGTTACACGCCTGAGGAGTTTGCCGAGATGGTTGAGGTTATTGAAAATGCACTTAAATAGAGAACAAACAAATAAAAAAACTACTATGGATACAACTACTATTATTAATGAGGCAACCGACCGCATGAAGCGTACGGTGGACCATTTGGACGAGGAACTTTTGAATATCCGCGCAGGTAAGGCATCTACAAATGTGCTCAACAGTGTATTTGTGGACTATTACGGTTCGCAGACTCCTGTATCGGGCGTTGCAAGTGTAACCGTTCCTGATGCACGCACAATACTCATTCAACCTTGGGATAAGAATTTCATTCGCCCAATCGAGAAGGCGATCATCGACTCAAACATCGGTCTTACACCATCGAACAACGGCGAGACAATTCGTTTGACTATTCCACCTCTCACTGAGGACCGTCGTAAGGAGTTGGTTAAGCAGGTTAAGGGCGTGGGTGAAAATGCACGCATCAGCTTGCGTAATGCACGTCGTGACGCTGTGGAGGCATTCAAGAAGGCTCAGAAGGAGGGCATGCCTGAGGACGAGGCTAAAGATGGCGAGACAAGAGCTCAGAAGCTGTTGGAGAAGTACTCGAAGAAAATCGACGAGTTGATGGCAGCTAAGGAGAAGGAGATTATGACTGTATAATCGGCGAGTTGCTCGCTAAATATATCATTTATGGCGGGTTGTTTAGGCGACCCGCTTTTTTAATCTATTAGCCAAATGAAGAAGATTATGATTTTAGCCCTCGCTTTGATGGCGGGAGCTTCGGTGCAAGCACAGCAACCCCGCGAGGTGCAACATTTTGCCCACCGCGCCAGCCGCCTCGAGTTTGAGGAGAATACTTTGGCTGCATTCGAGGGCACATACAATAAAGGTATTCGTGGCTACGAGACCGACATTCGTATAACCGCCGACGGAGAGTTGGTTATCTCGCATGACGAGACCCTCTCGCGCCTTACGCCCAGCGACGGCAATGTCGAGCAGATGACCAGCAAGGAGATTAGCAAGGTGCGCACCAATGGCGGCAACAAGATTTTATTTGCCGACGAATTGGCAAAGTGGCTCAGCAAACGCGACAGCATCTATGTTGAGTGGGAGATGAAGTCGGGCAGCTACGACGATGAGAAATTGCGCATCTACTGCGACAAACTTTACAAGACCGCAATGAAGAACAAGCCTGCACACTCGACCTATCTCTTTACCTCGTTCGACAAACGCACGCTTCGAACAATGCGCGAGCTACACCCCGATGCCGACCTGATGCTAATCATCGGACGTCCATTGAGCGACGACTGCATCAAGCAGGCGTTGGATTTGGGCGTAAAACGTCTGGCGTGCACAATGGGTGGCACAAGCCGCGACATGGTGATGAAGGCGAAGAAGGCAGGACTTATCGTGTCACTCTGGCCTGGTGGTGGCATTGAGGATTTCCAGCTCGGCGTGGCACTCGGAGCCGACGCATTATGCTGCGACAAGGCTGTCGAAGTAATGGAGTTTGCCAAGAAGCATATGCCATGGGTAACTCTTACAAAACACAAATAAAAAAAACAACAACAGCGGACTTCTTTTGGAAGTCCGCTGTTGTTTTCCTTAACTTCTACTCCTCAGCTTTTATCATATCGAAAAACGAGCTTATCTCCTGCTGGTCAATAGCTTGACGCACATTAAAACGCTTGGTCTGATCGAGATATCCCTGACGACGTACCTTGATTTCAATTTGCACATCACGAGAATTCTCATATGTCAAGCCCTGAATATTAAACGAACGAGTCTCCTCAAATGGGGTATATCCCAACCACAATTCATTTGTATTTTTTACTTTATCGGGAACACTTGAAATTACACGCCAATATACACGAGCGCCTTGAGGTTGAGATTCGAAATACCAACGAATAACTGTACGTTCCAATGCTGTCTGCCCCGGATTATCACGATTCACAGCCTTTTGAGCCTCTCCCGCAGGAATGGAATTATCAACCACATAGGCATTAGACTCTGCCTCTGCCACCCCACTATCATCTTTTTGCAGCACAGAGAATACGCCATCAGGCCATGAAAATTTATAACCCCTAGCCTTGCTAATTCTATCATTAACAAAAGATACACTTGGGACCAATTCTTCCTGTCCTACGACGTATCCATCTTTCAAAAAATCAACTGCAATTTTATTAACTTCTCGTGTTTGATCCATTGAAAAATAAGCTTCTGAATGCCCCGCCACATTTACTTTTGTTGTTACGGGGGTTATGCCCACCACCTTTCCATCAACTACCACCTTAGCCCCCTGAGGCTGACTATCAAACGTCACCGTAATCTGCGAAGGTTGTAACCCTGCCAAAAATTCAGCCTGTTGTTGCCTTTTAATCTCCTTCTTTGACTGCCCATAAGCCTCAGCATTAAACGACACCATGATAAGTGTCAGTAGTGCAACTAATGCACTAAAGTGTAAATTTTTCATCTCTTCACCGTTTTAGTTAATATAATAATATAAAAATAAAAAGCGTGGACAAAACTCCTTTTATTTGTCTTTGAGGTCTTCGACTACCTATCCATCAAATAAACGAGTAAAGCCCACACCAAACGGTGTGAGCGTCATCGCTTTACTCTTGATGGAATTTGAAAGTGTCGAAGTTTCAAAGACAAGAATCAAAGCTAAAACGCTTTTCCAAATATATCTAAATGCTACGCACTAACTTATACGCAATGTTTCATAGGCAAATACTTATTGTTTACACAAAATTAACTATTTTTTCTTAAACAACAATACACAACACCAAAAATAGGATGCTGATAAATTTCAAATATTTAATCATTATACAAACTCAACCTCGTAAGCAGCACCTTTGTAACCCGCACCTACGATATACTGCACCGCTGTGGGCGAGAACTGCTCCTCGTAGAAGTGGTGGTTATGACCACACAAAATAGCCTTCAACGCAGGTTGCTGCTTGAGCCACTCGATAAATGCCATCGTTGTGTCGTTGGTACGCATCTGCAAGCGACACTGTTTCCAATGGTCAATGGGATAGTTCGGATTAGGACGGAAATTTTCCGTAATCTCGCGTGGCGTTCCCATCACCGCAGTCGCATAGTTGTTGTTACTCTTGAGTACCCACTCGCAATGCTTAGGCGTGTAGAATGGCACATGACACAACAACACGATAGGCAAGCCTCGCTTCACCTCCTCCTTCATGCGCTCTGCCTGATACTCCGTAACGTAGTAATATCCATTCATCAGCGACACAAAATTCACGCCGTTAATCACTCTCGATGCGAAGGTCAAATCGTTAGGGAAGGCAGCCTGCACCTTATCGTAGCTCTGCGCCTTATACGCCTCGTCTTCCCATGCCTCGCCAACAAAGAGCGAGAAGTCGTGGTTGCCCGGAGCAAAAATCCAATCGCCCACTCTGGTCTGCTCGGCGACATGCTTCAGGTTTGCCTCGGTGATAAGGTCGTTCATATCTCCCGTGTGGATTATCATCAGATTATGCTGCTGAGCATAGTCCATCTGCATATCGAAATAGTGCTCCGCCCACGGAAAACTCCTCTGGCGCGCCGCAGCCAACTTACGCTTGCGCTCCGACTCATGATCAAAGACTCGAGTGAAATGAGTATCCGAAAAGTGAAGTGCCTTAAAAGGCTTCGTAGCGCCCACATTCAATTTTAGAGGTCGGATATCCAATTTCAAATCCGGCACTCCATCGTCCTTAAGATTCTGTAAAGCTGCAACAGCACTCTTAGATAGCGTCGCCGCCAAGGCAAACCCACCACAGAGTTTCAAAAATTCACTTCGTTTCATAGTTTCAGGTTTTCATCTTACACAAAGATACAAAAAAAGAGTACCAACCCAAAAGGATTAGTACTCTTTCTCTTAAAGCAATTCGCTATAATTATGCTGATGCTGTCTCCTTCTTGCTACGTGACTTCTTAGTCTTCGCAGCCAAAGCCTTATCAACCTCAATCTCGAAGTCTGCCAATACGTTCATGTAGTTGATGAACGCCTCATAAGATGAACCATAAGGGTTAAAGTATGAGTGAACATCGCCGTCAGAGAGCCACTTTGTTGCCATATAGTAGAAGTGGTCAGATGTCTGCAT
>JAFPAD010000100.1 GCA_017424405.1 Alistipes sp. | reverse complement strand
GCATGGCAATAGACGAGGCTCGTCATGCGTTAAAGAAAGAGGAGGTACCCATCGGAGCGGTGGTGGTTTGTGGTGACAGAGTCATAGGCAGAGGTCACAATCTGGTCGAGACATTGTGCGACGCTACGGCTCATGCTGAGATGCAGGCAATAACCGCAGCAGCTACGACACTCGGTGGTAAATACCTGAAGAGTTGTACTCTGTATGTGACGGTTGAGCCGTGTATAATGTGTGCTGGAGCATTGGCATGGAGCCAAATAGATAGGGTAGTGTATGGAACCGATGACCCCAAGCGAGGTTATACAACTGTGCAGGGTAGGGTGTTTCACCCAAAGACTGTTGTAGAAAGAGGAGTGTTGAAAGAGGAGTGCGAGCAGTTGATGAAGGATTTTTTTAAGATGTTACGGTAATTTAATGTTAAATATTTGTTCGCTCGTGGGTTAAAATTTTGCAGTAATGAAAAAATACTCTAACTTTGCCACCCGAATTTAGGAATGAAAATAATTTAATAACCTATAAACAATTTAATTAACTCAAAATTATGAAAAAGTTTGTTTTGATGGTAGTAGCGGTTTTGGGCTTCGCATTTGCTCAGGCGCAGAGTGTTGTAGATACTTACAACGAGGCTTCTAAGGCTGTTCAGGCGAAGGACTTCGCTAAGGCTGCAAAGCTCTACGAGACAGTAATCGCTGAGGGCTCTGAGGAGGAGGACGCAACTATCGCAGGCTGTGTGAAGAATGCGCAGAACAACCTCCCAGTAATGTACGTTTACTTGGGTAAGTTGGCTGCAGGTGCGGCTACTAAGTTGGAGGATCCAGCTGCAAAAGATGCTAAGTTTGCTGAGTCTATCAAGGCGTTGGAGACTGCCGTATCAAAGGCTAAGTCTTACCGCAACACTAAGGCTGCAACTACTGCAACTACTACAATTGCACAGGTTTACCAGACTCATGGTGGTGGCTACTTTAATAATGGCGATTATGCAAAGGCTATCGAGATTTTCTCAAAGGGTTATGCCGCAAACAAAAAGAATACGGACCTCGCTATGATGCTTGCTGAGAGCTACTTCAAGTCAAATAACTACACTGAGGGTGTTAAGATTTGTTCTGAGGTTGCAGCTCTTCCAAGCCCTAAGTACGATGCAGCTATCGCTGCTGCAAAGGCGAAGATGGGTCAGTACACTAACAACAAGATTGCTGAGTTGCAGAAGGCTAACGACTTCGATGGTATCATCGCAATGTCGGAGACTATCGCTGACAAGGCACTTGCACAGAAGGTGTTGGTACAGGCTTACTTCCTTAAGAAGGACTACGCTAAGGTAATCGAGATCGGTGAGGCTGCAGCTGCTTTGCAGACTGACGAGGAGAGCAAGAGCGCAGTTTACTTCAACCTTGGTTCTGCTTACAACGCAAAGGAGAACAAGGCTAAGGCTATCGAGTGCTTGAGCAAGGTTACAGTTGAGCCTTATGCAACTCCAGCCAAGGCTGCCGTAGCAGAGCTTTCAAAGTAATTGTATTAGGATACAATATAAGAAAAAATCCCGAACTGCAAAGTTCGGGATTTTTTGTTGCTTATTGCTGTCGCATGGATACCAATTCTTTGATGCGTGTATTAAACTTTTTCTCCTTAAGTAACTGCTCAAGTGAGAGGTGCATGCGGTAACGCCAATAGTGATTTGGATTGGCAGGTACGTTTATGCGCTCGGTGTCAGGATTTGTCTGTCGCAATCCTTCGTCTGTCGCGAGCCAATCTTGTAGCGGTAGAATGGCGAGTATTGAATTTGAACGCATTTGTCGTTCTATGATACGATGTGCAGTCTGTGCAGAACACTCCTCCTCAGCCATGCCGTCAAGATGCAACACTTCGTTCCAATAGTGCTGAGTAAGTTCCTTATCTTCTTCCCACCAACTGCGTATGTTTGCCATGTCGTGTGTCGAGGTGGCAGTGACCGAGAAGTATGGATATGTAGAGGTCTCTCCAAAGTGCACACCCATCTGCTTTGGCATGCGCTCAATCTCAAGCGATAGTATGCCCTCGCTATTCATCACATCGGGAACACATGCTGGAATCATACCCAAGTCTTCGCCACATGTCAGCATTTTGGTTGTTGCCATCAACGCTGGCAGACGCTTCATGGCGCATGTGCGCCAGAAATCGTTGTGGCGATGATAGAAGAACTCCTCGTGAAGTTGCATGTATGCTTGTTGCTCGGTCGTAGAGAGAGCCTTAAACATAGGGGTCTTGTATCCCTCAATACGTGGCGTGAAGCCTCCTTCGGGATACTCCACGAAAAGGGTGTTGGTGTCGTAGTGGTCGATCGAACAATATTTAGCAATATCAAGTTTTAATCCGGCCGACAGAATCTCCTCTGCGCTATATGGCTTCGATGGGTAGAAGTGTCCCAATATGGCACTCTGCGCCTCGCGAGGTACCTCCCATATGCGGAAGAAGCCGAGTATGTGGTCGATGCGATAAGCGTCGAAATATCGAGCCATCTTTTGCAACCTGCGTCGCCACCAATCATAATTATCCTCAGCCATGCGCTCCCAATTATATGTTGGGAATCCCCAATTCTGCCCCTCCTCGGCGAAGGCATCGGGTGGCGCTCCCGCAGACATGGTTGTGTTGTATAGTTCTGGGGCGCACCATACATCAACGCTGCATGGTGATACGCCAATAGGAATATCTCCCTTAAGGGCAACTCCTACAGAGTGTGCATAGTTGCGTACTTGACTTAGTTCGGTATCGAGCAGATACTGCACAAAGCAGTAGAATTCTACCTTGCTCTTATTGCGCAGGGCGTAGTCGTAAGCCGTTGATTCATCATAGGTTGATAACTCACCCCACTCGTGGAAATTGGTTGTGGAGTACTTATCTCGCAAAGCGCAATAGACGGCATAGGGCAACAGCCAATCCTGACTTTGAACAAGGAAATCCATAAAGGTTTTAGACTTCATCACCTGCTTGCCACAAAGTTTATACAACTCCTTCAAGAACTTCACCTTCAACTTTATAGACTTGTCGTAATCCAATGTTGCAAGAGCATTTAGTTTGCTGGCATGTGGCTTATATTTATCCAATAGAGCCTCTAACGATGAGTGTGACGAAGAGTCGGTAGCCTTTTTGCAACACTCCACAGCCGCCTCGGCTCCAAGGTATAGAGGGTGCAGAGCGAATGATGATATGGCATTATATGGATATGAATCGTGCCATGTAAAGCTCGACGATGTATCATTCACGGGTAATATCTGTATCACCGACATTCCTGTCTGTTTAGCCCATTGAACCATAAGTTTCAGGTCGCTAAACTCTCCCACGCCCCAGCTATTTTGGCTACGTAGTGAAAATACAGGTATCGCCACACCTGCTCCGCGCCACATCACTGCTCGCTGACGCAAGCGAAGCCCTCTGACAACGCATGTCGTAGAGTTTGAGTATGGCAACAATCGGTTATCTCCACTTTCAAATTCTTTGAAGTTGCCCTTTGTGTCGGTTATCACAAATTTATACTCTGAGCCAGCAGCTTCCTGAGGTAATATCGCCTGCCATGTGGTTGCCGATACGGCATGCATCATAATACCGTCAGAGGTTACCCAACTTCCCAAAGCCTTGCAGCCTCCTACTATGGTTAGGCGCTCGTCTGAGTGCAGCGTAGGAGCTTCTACTTCGATTAGAATATCTCCCACCGAAGGCTTTAGGCTTTTGCGTGTGACCTTACGTTTAAAGGCGCACTCGGTGAAAAATGACGAGTAGAACGGTTGCTCGGCAGGGGTATCCCACCAGCGGTCGTAGATGGTTGTATTTTGTTGCTTCACAGGAATCAATCGTGATAAGGACTCTTTGCGTAGCGTAGCTCCATTGCGGTCGCGTAGTTCGTAGTGGTATGATAAGGTTGTCTTAACCTCGCAGCAGCAACTCCATAATCCGTTGCCTCCCATTTGCATGGCATGGCATTTTCCGTCGTCAAAAACAATATGTAAACACTGATGCTCAGTTGTAAAATATTCGATGCAAAATCTTATTTCCATATTTGCGTATTATCCTAATACCCAAAGTCACATATCTCTATTCTTGCAATAGGGAAAGTGTTGTACAATGAGTTTTATGGTTGTTATTAAATTAAGTTTTCTATACAAATATAGGAATTTTTTTGCAATAGACAACATGTCATACGCTTGTTGGTAGAAAGAAAAATCACCTCTTGCAACGCGAGCAAGAGGTGATTTGTATCTCCGCAAATTTGGGAATGATTAATTGCCGCCTGAAATAATAATTGCACCTAAGCCTGCAATGAAGAAGAGGAACATGATAGCCAAAAGCACATTTGTCTTCTTGTCGCTACCCTTAAACTCTTTCCAAATGAACACACCCCATATAGCAGCAACCATAGGAGCACCCTGACCCAATGCGTATGAGATAGCAGCGCCAGCCTTACCAGCAGCGATGTAGCTGAATGCTGTACCCAAGCACCAGATGCAACCACCCAATACGCCTACCAAGTGGGTTGGCAATGAACCCTTGAAATACTCCTTGTACGATACAGGTTCACCTACAAATGGACGACGCATAACCAATGTGTTGAATATGAAGTTGCTCAACAACACACCAATCGAGAAGATGAAGATAGCAGAATAAGGAGTAAGCATACCAACTGTAGGCTGCTCAAAATTATCCAAGTCCATAGCCTTTGCTACAAAGCGATAGAAGAACGACATCAACACACCTGCAACCATCGAGAGAATAATACCCTTGCGGTTTGATTTGCTCTCCTCGCCACCTTTGCTCATTCTGCCTGATGCTATGCCGTTACATACAATTGCGATAACAATCAACGCAACACCAGCAAAGAGCATTACAGGGTCACCCTTTGGTGCACCCATGTAGTTGATGATAACGCCCAACACCAACGCCAAACCAACTCCGAGAGGGAATGCTACCGACAAACCAGCCAATGAAACTGAAGCTGAGAGCAAAATGTTTGAAGCATTAAAAATAACACCTCCTAAGATTACGCTAAGGATATTAGCCTTGTCAGCCTGCATCAAGTCCTCGACAAATGGACGACCCTCAGAGCCAATGCTACCCATTGTGAAGCCGAGCAGCAGTGTGAAGAGCACCATGCCAATTACATAGTCCCAATAAAATAACTCATAACGCCATGTCTTACCTGCCAACTTCTGAGTGTTTCCCCATGAGCCCCAGCAGAGCATGGTGATAAAGCAGAATACAACTGCTAATAGATAACTGTTTACAATAAACATAATTCAGAAAAGTTAATGGTTATTACTTCTTTTTAAAATTATTAATCTCCTCACGTGTTGGAGCAGCGGGCTGTGCACCCATGCGTGTTACGCTGATGGCTCCTGCAATGGTTGCCTCGTGAACAGCATCAATGAGGCTCTTGCCTTCTGCTATCACGCTTGCCAACACTCCGTTGTAAGTATCGCCAGCAGCTGTGGTATCGACAGCTTCAACCTTCACTGCCTCGACACGCATCATCATCGCGCCATCATAAACCAATGAACCCTCGCTACCGAGAGTGATGATTACATTTTTTGCGCCCATGTCGTAGAGAGCAAGCGCTGCGCGCTGCGCACTCTCCATGTCCTTGACGTCGATGCCTGTCAAGCGAGAAGCCTCGCTACGGTTGGGTGTAATGAGATATAGGTCGCGAATAAGAGCCTTGTTCAAAGGCTCGGCTGGTGCGGGAGCAGGGTTGAGGATTACACGCACTCCTGCTTCGGCAGCCATGTGGGCTGCATACTCTACGGTTTGGATAGGTGTCTCCAACTGCATCAACACAACATTGGCATTTACAATCTCGTCGTGAGCCTTGTCTATATCCTCCTTGCCCAGATACATATTTGCACCTCCAGCTACTACAATGCAATTCTCAGCTTCTTGATTAACCGTAATCAATGCAACGCCTGAAGGGTGCTCAGGGTCAACGAAGACGTAGTCTGTGACAATGCCGTCCTCCTTCATCGATGCTCTTACCTGCTCACCAAAGAGGTCATTGCCAGTCTTTGCTACAAATACAACTCTGTTGCCGTAACGAGCCGCCGCAACAGCTTGGTTGGCGCCCTTGCCTCCGGCATTCATGAAGAAGTCTCCACCCAAAACAGTCTCGCCACCTACGGGAAGGTGGGAGGTCTTTACAACCATGTCGGTATTGCTACTTCCAATTACAACGATGTTTTTCATAGTGTAGTGATTGTTAGTTCTTTCAAAGATAATAAATTAAAGTGTCTAAAACAAAAAAACGAGCAATTTCTATGCCCGTTTCTTTGTTAATTTAAGTCACCTTAGATGATGTCGAATGCAATCTCCATCATATTGGTGAAACTTGTTTGTCGTTGCTCGGCACTGCATGCAGTACCATGCACTAACGAATCTGATATGGTGCAGATACATAAGGCTTTATTACCACTTCGAGCAGCATTCATGTAGAGCGCAGCTGCCTCCATCTCCACCGCCAAGACTCCCATCTTCTGCCATTGCTTCCAACGCTGGGTGTCATCGCCATAGAATACATCGCTTGAAAGGATGTTTCCGACTTTGTATTCAACGCCCATTGTCTCGGCCTTTTCAACCGCAGCACGTGCTAAATCGAAATCGGCAATGGGTGAGAACACTCCTGGTAGATTGTACTGCGCTGCATAGTTCGAGTCGGTGCAAGCTCCCACACCTATGACTATATCGCCTAATTGTAGGTCGGGGTGGTATGCTCCAGCCGAACCTGTGCGAATGATGCTTTTTACACCGTAAAAATTATATAGTTCATAAGTGTATATGCCAATTGATGGTATTCCCATGCCATGACCTTGTACCGATACACGCTTACCCTTGTAAGTGCCTGTGTAACCCAACATGCCACGTACCGAATTATACTGCACAGGATTCTCTAAAAAATTCTCTGCCATGAATTTTGCACGCAGAGGATCTCCTGCCATGATGACTTTTTCGGCTATTTCGCCTACTTGAGCTCCAATATGTGGGGTTGGGGTCTGAGCCATAATCTTATCTGTTAGATGTTGTCTTTTTCAATATCCTTGAAGTAGCGGTATGTGTTTACCTTGAGCTCGCCAACTGCAGGCTCGTCGCAAACCAAGATGCCCTTTGGATGCATCTGCAATGCAGTGATTGTCCATGCATGAGAAACGGCACCCTCTACGCACTGCTGCACGGCACGAGCCTTCTTGTGACCGAGAGCCAACACCATAACCTGCTTAGCCGAGCATACTGTGCCTACGCCAACTGTGAGAGCCAACTTTGGCACCTTGTTCACATCGTTGTCGAAGAATCGTGAGTTCACGATGATAGTATCCTCTGTAAGAGTCTTGATACGTGTGCGTGAGTTGAGTGAAGAGAATGGCTCGTTGAAAGCCAAGTGACCATCTTCGCCTACGCCACCAATAAAGAGGTCAATACCTCCAGCAGCCTCAATGCGAGCCTCGTAGTCTGCGCACTCAGCGTCCAAGTCAGCAGCGTTACCGTTCAAGATGTTTACATTCTCCTTCTTG
>JAFPAD010000099.1 GCA_017424405.1 Alistipes sp. | reverse complement strand
TCGTAAGGGTTGTATAGGACAGGGAGGCTGCTGCGATTGTAAGGCTAAATTCTAATATTATGTAAAAGTGTGGTGGTGGATTGCGGCTGGAAGTGTGAGGTTTTGGTAAAAATTATGGAGTGATAATAAAAAATTCAACATTTAATATTGCGATAGAGGCAAATTTTCATTATATTTGTTAGAGAAAGAACTAACTTTAACAACAACCTGATATGAACGTAAATAATGTAATGGCAGACCTCGAGCGCAAACACCCTGGTGAGAGCGAGTATCTGCAAGCAGTGCGTGAAGTGTTGGAATCTATCGAGGAGGTTTACAACGAGCATCCCGAATTTGAGAAGGCAAAGATTGTTGAACGTATGGTTGAGCCCGACCGCATCATCACATTCCGTGTGACGTGGGTCGATGACAGTGGCGAGATTCAGACCAACATCGGCTATCGCGTGCAGTTTAATTCGGCTATTGGTCCCTACAAGGGCGGTATCCGTTTCCATGCTGCGGTGAATCCTTCGATGTTGAAGTTCCTCGGCTTTGAGCAGACCTTCAAGAATGCCCTCACCACGCTGCCTATGGGTGGAGCGAAGGGAGGCTCTGACTTCAGTCCTAAGGGTAAGTCTGATGCCGAGATTATGCGTTTCTGCCAAGCCTTTATGCTGGAGTTGTGGCAGAATATAGGTCCCGACACTGATGTGCCTGCGGGAGATGTGGGTGTAGGTGGTCGTGAAATTGGCTATATGTACGGCATGTATAAGAAGTTGGCACGCGAGTACAACACAGGTGTTCTCACTGGTAAGGGTCTTACGTGGGGTGGCTCGTTGGTGCGCCCTGAGGCTACGGGTTTTGGCGCGTTGTACTTCACCGAGCACATGCTCCATCAGGCGGGCAAGTCTATCGAGGGCAAGACGGTTGCTATCTCAGGCTTCGGTAATGTGGCTTGGGGTGCGGCTACGAAGGCCACCGAGTTGGGTGCAAAGGTTATCGCCATATCGGGTCCCGATGGTGTGATTTACAATCCAAACGGTATGACGCCCGAGAAGATTGAGTATATGTTGGAGCTGCGAGCTTCAAATCGTGATATAGTAGCTCCGTTTGCCGAGCGCTTCCCCGATGCTACGTTCACTGCGGGTAAGAAGGCGTGGAGTGTGAAGTGTGATATTGCGCTGCCATGTGCTTTCCAGAATGAGCTTACGGGCGACGATGCCAAGGAACTTTTGGCTAGTGGTACGTGGTGCGTTGCCGAGGTGTCGAACATGGGCTGTACGCCTGAGGCTATCGAGACCTTCCAGAAGGCTGGTATCTTGTTCGCTCCGGGTAAGGCGGTGAATGCAGGTGGCGTGGCAACGTCGGGTCTGGAGATGACTCAGAATGCTCAGCATCTGTCGTGGGCTGCTGAGGAGGTTGATGCCAAGTTGCACTATATCATGTCGCAAATCCACTCGGCATGTGTGCGCTATGGCGAGCAACCCGATGGCAGAATCAACTACGTCAAGGGCGCCAACATCGCAGGCTTTATGAAGGTTGCGCAGGCTATGCTCGAGCAGGGCGTGGTGTAGAGCTTCGCTGAGGATAAATAAAAAGGCTGTCACTTTGAGGTGACAGCCTTTTTGTTATGATTTATTTGTTACTCCTGCCAATTTGCAGCCGAGAGGCGTGCTGCCATCTCGACGTAGGCAGCCTGTGTTAGGAGCCAACTCTTGGTTTCGCCCTCCTGACGGTGGGTGAGGTATTTGCCGAACAGACCATTCTCGTCACGTCCCATATACCATGAGTAGCTGAGCGTATCGTCGAATGCCGATAGGTAGATGTCCTGACCATCGGCGCGCCACAATGCCAGATAGCCTCTCAACAATACAGCGTCGAACCATACGTCGCCCGACTCGACGATGTAGAGATTCTCCTCTTTGTCGTTTGTGAACACCTTTGTCCATTGGCTGAGGCTTGCCGCAGCGGTTGCTTGTGCCTGCTTGAGATACTGCTCGTCGCCTGTAATCTCATACAACAAAGCTCCCGCTTCAATCATCTGACCGCTGTTGTAAGAGAACTTACGTTTGTCGAATCGACCCTTTATCGACACGTTGTCGAAGTAGAGCTCGTCCTTATCTCGCAAGCTGTAATATACCCATGTGTAGAGGTTTTCACCCTGATCGAAATATTGCTGCTCGCCCGTAGCCTTGTGTAGCTTCAGCGCAGCCACTGCCGCAGGGGCATTTGAGCATGTGTTCTTAGTCTTTTTATTCTGCTCACACCAATATATACCATCACCTAGCACGGTGTCGCGACCGCTGAGGACGAAATTCCAGATGTCGAGTGCCATATCCAAGTATTCCTGCTTGGCTGTGAGGCTATACAAATCCACAAGGTCAATCACCAACCAAATGTTGTCGTCGTAAAAACGGTCGGACTTGTTCACGGTGATGTAAGACGAGTAGCCGTGAGGCTCACGTGTTGTGTCGTAGTACATCTTCAAACCCTCGATTACCTGCTGGTCGATAAACTCCAAGATGTCGTTGTCTTTTGTTGTTTCGTAGAGAGCCGACATCATAGACAGCGTACCCGAATAGGGCCATAGGTAGGAGTATTTGTTCACCTTGTTGTCGGCACCCTCCGCCAAGTAGGTAGCCTCACCTGCTGAATCCTGAGGATAGTTCTCAGCCAAGAGAGGGGTTTCATCTACGTCGTAGAGTTCGTAAATCTTGTCCTTGAGTTGCAGGGCGTGCTCAAGATGATAATTTGTGTTGTTGCAGCTGATTGCAACCAATGCCAAAGCGGCAATTATCAGTCTGAATGAAGTTTTCATTGTGGTACATTTTTTATTATTTGCACAAATATAGTAATTTTGTGGAAAAGTAATGCAAAGATGAAAAAAGAGATTGAACGCAAATTTTTGATTAAGGGCGACTTCATGCCCTACGTCACCTCTGCAACCTATATCGAGCAGGGCTACGTAGCAAAGTCCGATGCCTTGACGCTTCGCATTCGCACACGCGACGAGCAGGGCTATCTGACCATTAAGGGTCGTTCCAACGCTGCGGGCATGTCACGGTCGGAGTGGGAGTATGAAATCCCTGTCGAGGAGGCTCGTGAGTTGCTCTCGTTTAGCAAGGGCACAATAAAAAAGCATCGCTACCTTGTCCCTGTGGGTGAGCATGTGTTTGAGGTGGATCGCTTCTATGGCGAAAACGAAGGTTTGGTCATGGCGGAGGTGGAGCTTCAGTCGGAAGATGAGCAGTATCCACGTCCCGAGTGGTTGGGCGAGGAGGTTACGGGCGATAGGCGTTACTATAATTCACAACTTTTGAAACACCCCTATCTCACATGGCGCGACGAGTAATCATTTTGCTTGCCTCGCTTTTGGTGGGCTTGGGTGTATGGGCTCAGGAGATAAATTTCGACGCCCAGATGCAACGCTATGGCTTGGTTGATGTGCAGACACTCGATGAGAGTATCGGCGTGGAGCTAAAATATGCCACCGAGGATAATTTTGTGGGCGAGAATACGTATGGCTCACTTCAACGCGCCTACCTGCTGCCGCACTTCGCTCGAAAGGTTGTGCAGGCGCAGCAGATTTTGCGCAAGCGCTATCCTGAGTATTCGCTCCTCATCTACGATGCCGCCCGCCCTATCAGCGTGCAACGACAGATGCGCAAGGCGGTGGAGGGAACTCCCTATACGGCATACGTCGCCGATGGCAGCCGTGGAGGACGTCACAACTACGGCGTGGCGGTGGATTTAACCATCGTCGATGAGTGTGGCAAGCCGCTGGATATGGGTGCTGGATTTGATGACTTTTCTCGCAAGGCGTGGGTGGGCGAGGATAAAGCCTTCTCGCTTGCCGAGTATAAATCGTATGTCGAGACTTTGCGTGATGAAGGGTTAATCTCCGACATCGCAGCACGCAACCGTATTCTGCTATTGGAGGTGATGGACGGGGTGGGGCTTAGACCCTATGTCAAGGAGTGGTGGCACTATCAAGAAAAAATATCTATGTCACTTACTCGCCAGCAGTATAAATTGTTGGATTTTTAGGTTTGGATAAAGAGATTTTCACTATATTTGCACTTGATTGGGTTGGTGTTACCGTCGCAATCGACCGTTGAAACGGTGCAATTAATTAAAAAAAACAATTAAAAACCTTTTTTATGTCTGGTTTTTTTGGATGCGTCTCACGCAATGAGTGCGTAAACGAGGTCTTCTACGGTACTGACTATCACTCGCACCTCGGCACAAAACGAGCCGGTATGGCTTTTGTTGATAACGGCAAGTTTGTCCGTTCAATCCACTCTCTCGAAGATGGATATTTCCGCAACAAGTTCGAGGGAGAGTTGCCACGTTTTGGTAATGCTACTATGGGTGTAGGCGTTATCTCGGATTGCGAATCACAGCCTATTACCATCACATCTCATTTGGGACGTTATGCCGTAGCTACCGTAGCTCGTATTGATAATATCGAGGAGCTTACGCAGGAGTTGTTGGAGGAGCGTCACCACTTTGCCGAGTTATCGGATTCAAAGATTAATGCATCGGAGTTGGTGGCTATCCTCATAGGCTTGGGTAAGAATATTCAGGACGGAATAAATATCGTTCACAGTAAAATCAAGGGCTCATGCTCGATGTTGATTCTTACCGACCACGCTATCTATGCCGCACGTGATAAGTTTGGACGTACCCCCATCATCATAGGAAAGAATGACAAAGGTTATGTGTGCGCCAGCGAGAGCTCGAGCTTCGATAACCTCGGTTATGAGTATATGCGTGACTTGGGTCCGGGTGAGGTTGTGCAGATTACTGCCGATGGCGTGCGTCAGATTACACCTCCTCAAAAACGTATGCAGATATGCTCATTCTTGTGGGTTTACTATGGCTATCCATCAGCATGGTATGAGGGTGTGAATGTCGAGGAGAGCAGATATCGCTGTGGAGCTGCTATGGCTCGTCGTGATAACGATATTGACCCCGATTTCGCAGCTGGTATCCCCGATTCGGGTGTAGGTCACGCCGTGGGTTATGCAAACGAGAAGGGTATCCCTTACAAGCGTCCATTTGTGAAATATACTCCAACCTGGCCTCGTAGTTTCATGCCTCAGAACCAGAAGATGCGTGACTTGGTGGCAAAGATGAAGTTGTTGCCTAACCGCCAGTTCACACGCGACCAGAAGATTGTATTCATGGACGATAGTATCGTGCGCGGAACGCAGCTCAAGGATAATGTAGTGAAGTTGCTGGACGAGGGTGTAAAGGAGATTCACATGCGTATTGCATGTCCTCCGTTGATTTTCCCTTGTCGTTTCCTTAACTTCTCGACATCACGTAGTACCTATGACCTCTATGCTCGTCGTGTGATTCGCGATATGGAGGGCACCGACAATATCTCGGATGCTACATTTATGGAGTATGCTAATCCAGATAGCCAGAAGCATAAGGAGATGGTAGATATTATGTGTCGCCACTTGCAACTCACAACGCTCAAATTCCAGCGTCTAGACGATTTGGTTGAGGCTATCGGTCTGCCTAAGGAGTCGCTCTGTACCCACTGCTGGGATAATAGCAGCTACGACGAGTAATTCAGTATTATTTCATAATTTGTAATGCCTACGCAAAAGCGAGTGTTTGCTCCTGTTGCGTAGGCATTATTATGTATGCTTGGGTTGTTTTACCACATAAAAGATATATTTCTCTCACAAATGCGCCCTTTTTTGTTGAAAAATAAACATATTTATCGAATAATTATGCATATTTAGCAAGAGCCCCAAAAATGGAGGAAATGATAAAAAATATCACAGCCTCAGAGAGTTATTTTAGAAAAAATTTCAGTTTCTATTCAGTTTTTAATTTTCGACTCTTATAAATCGGAAGAAAGTAGAGGAGTTTACTTCTAATTTTATATAAAAAAGAGCGAAAAACTTTGATAAGCAAAAGTACTGGTTTTGCTTTGAAAATTAGAAAATCAGAACAATAATATTTCTTTAAGGAAATGTTTTGCCCTGAGTTTACATTCATTACTATATCAGTTAATATGTTTACAATCAGTATTTTAGCTCACTTATGCTAAAATTGCAAAAAATATATAAAAAAAGTTGCAACTAACAATAATTTAAGTTTTCTTTGTATTGCTAAAAATTGCGAAAGTGAAATCAAGCCTTGCTCGGCGAAGAAATGGCGACAAAGGCTTGCAACTTGAAAACGAGTAACCTTATTCAAAATGAAGAGACTTTTATTTATTTTATTCGGATTGTGGGTGTTGGGATTCTCTCAGGAGTCTCAAGCGCAGCAGTGGGCTGTAAAGAGTAATCTGCTCTACGATGCAACCGCCTCAATCAATCTTGGAGTGGAGACTGCCATTGCAGAAAAGTGGACTTTTGATTTGTCAGGTAACTGGAATCCGTTTCAGTTCTCGGATAATAAGAAGTGGAAGCATTGGCTCGTGCAACCAGAGGTGCGCTACTGGACTTGCCGCCGCTTTGGTGGTCATTTCCTTGCGGGGCACTTGTGGGGTGGTCAGTACAATGTCGGCAATATAGATTTTATCCCTAATTTCTTGGGTAATGACTTTTCTCAGTTGAAGGAGCATCGTTACGAAGGCTGGGTTGCTGGCGCAGGTTTGGGCTATGGTTATGCATGGATGCTTGGCAAGCATTGGAACCTCGAGGCTGAGCTTTGTGTGGGTGTTGGCTACACAGAATTCACAAAGTATTATTGTCCAAAGTGTGGTGCTAAGATAGGGCGTGATAAACACATCTACTACGGTCCCACAAAGGCTGCTATCAATTTGGTTTACCTCTTCTAAAACATTATGATGATATGAAAAGATTTATCCCCATTTATATTGCAACTCTCTTGCTTGCCATCCCTTCAATGGCACAGCAGATAATGGAGGGAACGGGCGAGGTTAAAAACCTTGAGACCATTCGCAAGGGCGAGAAGGTCGTGCTGAATATGGATATCGACATCTCGAAGTTGGAGATTGGTGCCGACGAGACTGTGGTACTCACTCCTGTTGTGGAGAAGAACGGTAATGAGCTGGTGCTTCCTGCCGTTGAGGTTATGGGTCGCCGTCAGTATATCTACCACATGCGTAACGACAACCTCACAGCTACCGAAGATCCATTTTACGCTGAGCGTAAGGCAAAGCGTGCCGAGCGCAAGGCTGGCGAGAAGCAGGTGGTGAACTATACCACCGAGGTGGCATTCCAGGAGTGGATGCGTGGCGCGAAGGTTAAGATTCAAGAGGGCAGCTGCGGCTGTAATCCTGAGGTGTTGGCGTTGGGTGAGAACCAGGTGGGTCGTTTCTTGCACGAGATTTACTCTCCAAACTACTTGTGGTCGTTCGTTGAGCCAGAACCAGAACCGGTGAAGGTGCGTGATGAGTCACTCTCGGCATACATCAACTTCAAGGTTGACCAGTATGAAATTTTGGAGGAGTATAAGAATAACGATGGCGAGCTTGCTGCGATGATTAACTCTATCAAGCGAGTTGAGGACGATGCCGATCTCACAATCACATCAATCTCTATCGAGGGTTGGGCGTCACCTGAGGCTACCGAGAAGCACAACCAGCGTCTGTCGCAGAATCGTGCTAATTCACTTGCTGATTACGTAGCTGGACATACAGGCATCGACCGTTCTCACATCGAGGCTGTTGGCTGTGGTGAGGATTGGGCTGGTTTGAAGCGCGAGGTGGAGAATACTCCAAAGTTGCTCAATCAGGATAAGGTGTTGGCAATCATTGCCAAAGATGGCTTGTCGCTTGATGAGAAGGAGAGCCAGCTTAAGAAATTGGAGCCTGTGGCAATCTACAATCGTCTGCTTGATGAGCTATATCCACGTTTGCGTCGTAACGACTACCATATAATATATAACGTGCGTAATTTCGACCTTGAGGAGGCTCGTGCGTTGGTTGATAGCAACCCTCGCAAGCTCTCGTTGGGTGAGCTTTACAAGGTGGCTGGCTCTTACGAGAAGGGCTCTAAGGAGTACAACCACGTGATGGAGGTTGCGGCTAAGACCTATCCTTCGGTTGTGGCTGCCGCAGTAAATGCCGCAGCGGTGAAGATGGAGGCTAAGGATTATGACGGCGCGTTGGCTATCTTGTCAAAGAGTGCTCAGGACGATAGCCGTATCCTCGCAGCGCAGGGTAATGCTTACGTCGCTAAGGACGAGGTGGAAAAGGCTCGCGAGGCGTGGTCGAAGGCTGCCCAGAAGGGTAATGCCGATGCAAAGCACAACTTGGCTGAGTTGGAGAAATATGTACAAAGTTTATAATAGAAAATTATAGTAACTTAATAATCAAATAATCAAATTTCTACATTATGAAGAAACTAATTTTTGCAGCTTTTGCTATCGCAGCGATGGTAGCATGTAGCAAGGACGAAGCTCCTACGTTAGACTCTTCTCGCAAGAGTATTTCAATCAACATCACAAACATGGTCTCTCAGACTAAGGCTGTAACAACACCTTCGGACGATGAAAATTACAAGTGTGCCGAAGCTTCTGATTTGACTATTGTTTTCTGCAACGCGTCGGGAAATAAAGTTGGAGATGCTGTTGCATTGAATTCAGTAACACCAAATGGAAGCGCTTACACATTCCACGGTTTGGACCAGAGTGTAACCCAGTTCTTTGTAATTGGCACTGGCAATAGTCCTGTTCTATCAGTTCCTGCGTCAATCACTGCTGCTGAGGAGATGTGGAATTCAGACCAGACAAATGCTGAGGTAGGTGCTCTTATCGTTTATGGTAAGTCTGGCAGTTTTACTTACGTAAGTGAGTGTACCGACCCTGCTAATTCTTCAGTGAAGTATCCTCTTTTCCAAGCTTCAGCTGAGGTTAAGCCTAATGTTGCACGTGTTGAGGTTAGCTCAATTACATGTACTGATTTGGGTGCACGCGAGGCTGATGTCAACCCAAGCACCCTTGGCTTCGATAAGATTACACTTAAGAAGCTTGCTTTGGGCTCAATGGAGCAGCCTTTGACAAACGTACTTAATGCAGCAAACCCTGTTGTTGCTGTAACAGCTACACCTGATAATGGTAAGGTTTGGTCATGGAACTTCGCAGGAGGTGATGTTGCTCTCTATCCTTTGTCTTTGACAATGGTCGCAACGTCAGAAACTACTGCTTATGCAAATCCTGAGCACACTATCTCAACAACAACTTTCAACGAGGGTGCAACTGCTCTCACATCATTCGCTAAGGGTCATATCTACAAGATGGCTATTGAGTTCAGCGAGGATTTGTTGAGCGCCGAGAAGATATGTGTTAATGTAACAGTGTCAATTGCAGATTGGACAGTTCATAACGACATCACTCCAGTATTTGGTAACTAATATTTAGCAATAATATAGCCCCTCCCCTTTGGGGGAGGAGGCTTTTAAAAACAAACAAGCTCTTCGGTGGCGGTGATGTTGCCCGAGAGCAAATAAAAATTAATCAGGCGCGTATGTGCGCCGCAAAAGAGTAGATAAGATGAAAAGATTTCTTTACTTGTGCCTGCCGCTCGTCTCGTTCGTTCTGCTCGCGAGCTGCATCAAGGAGAATTACGACGACTGTGAGAGGTGTAAACTCACCTTCAGCTACACAGGCGACGGAACTAATGACATATTCTCACAGCAAATCACATGCGTAAGCCTGTATGTTTTCGACCAAAACGATAAATTGGTCACAACCAAACGTATCGAGCAGAACGATTTGAAAGCATATCAAGGTGCGAAGTTGAACCTCTCACCAGGTACATATCAGGTGGTAGGCGTGGGAAATGATACCAACCTCACAGAAGTGTATGACGTGTCGGCAAAGGATTTGAGCAAGACTGTGTTCCGTCACCCAAATGCACCTGAGGGCTTGGTTGAGGGTAACGACTCACTCTATCTTGGTAAGAAGAGCATTACTATCCCTGTGGATTATTGGTATGAGGATGATGTCCCATTCCAGTCATCACACCTCAAGGTGTCGTACACCGTAAAGGGATATGTTGAAACAAAGGCTCAATCGACACGTGCTGGTGGCGCTCTTGAGCTTCGCGTGAACAATCTTTTGCCTCAGACCGATTTCAACAATCGTGCTCATGGCAAGCCGATGACCTACGACCCTCAGATGGTGTTCCAATCAAACAATGGCGACTACGTTAGCTACTTCAACATCATGCGTCATGCGAAGAATAACGATGTGGAGTTTGAGTTGGTGAAAGCCTCTACGGGCGAGGTTCTACACACACTTCAATTGAAGGATTTTCTTGCACGTTATCCTCAGATTGATGTTACAAAGCAGGAAGTAATTATTCCTATAATTGTGGAATTTAAGAATGTAGGTATTGAAGTGACCATCCCCGATTGGATGATTCACGACATCACCCCAGACTATGATAAAAACTAAAAAAAGGATACGACGATGAAGACAATCAAACAAATAATCACGTTTACCATTTGCCTCGCCGCCGCACTCCTGACATCATGTATCAAGGAGGATGTAGCTCCTGCTCAGATGAGAATGCTGGAGGTTAATCTCACCCGTTCGGACAGCGATAGTTCTTCTCAGCAAGGTGATCAGATTCAAGACATCATGTTGTGGGCGTTTGATGCAAGCGACAACTACGCCCTAGTTGGCTGGAGAACATACACACCCGATGCCCCTACCTATAAGAATATCTCGGTGCACTTGCCTGTTAAGATGTGTGGCGAGAATGGTGGTACATATCGTGTTGTGGCAGTTATCAACAAGGGTTTATTTACCGACGGCTCGGGCAATGCCATTCCACTTGATGCTTCTACAACTTATGAGCAGCTCATCAATGGTCGCTTTGTGAGCGAGACCGTTATGAATAGCTCTATTAACAATGCTGTAAGTCCTGCCACACCCGAGGCAATGCCTATCACTCACTGGTGCGCTGTGTCGGTTAGTCAGAACAATCTCCATGCTCAGGGTGATTGTGTCGTTGCACCATTGACAGTGTTCCGCACTGTGGCAAAGACTCAGTTCTCGATTGCGCGTTCAAGCAATTTCAATCTCAAAATTAAGGAGTTGTCGATTTGTAGTAACGCTATGCCTCAGGAGGGTCTTATCCTCTCGGCGGCACACGCTGCGAATCTTGAACTTCATACGGCTACTCCTTCATGGTTTGGCTCTAACAAGCCTGAAACAGCCCCTGCATTGAGTTCTATTAATCTTCTTTCGGCTCCTGTCGATGTCACTGCTGCGGCAAATAGCCAGCAGTTGATTGGAGCTCGTTTCCTCTATGAGAACGACCAAGTGTGCAGCTACGCCAACGACGGTGTGGGCGTTCCAACGGGTGACGGCTACTATTATAAAATTACATACTCTATCGACGGCGGTGCCGACGTTACTCGCTATGTGGGTATCGATAGAGCCGTTGTTCGCAACCACGACTATCTGGTGCAGGCGAAGGTGCAGGCCGATGGCTCAATTCAGGCATCATACACCGTAGCCGAGTGGGAAGAGGTGGGATGGAATATCGACTTCGCCAACCCTGTGCACACCGAGCTATTGACAGCTCCAAGCACTGCAGCGTTGGCTCCTACGGTTGCGCCTACGCTCTATTACGATAACTCAAATCCTGAGGCGGGTGCTTTCGTGGGTTACTTCAAAATGGATAGCCCTGCCGGTGTTACATGGAAGCCTACGCTCTCGAATGCCTCGGCTGACCACTACTCTATTAAGGTTTATTCAAATCTCGATGCCGAAGGCAATGCTCTTGGTGGTTTTACTCGCGAAGTAACGGGTAATATCAGCGCCAAAGCCGATGCGTGGTATAAAATTATGGTTATAGCCGATTCTGCAGAATCCATCGGCGAGTATCCTAAGTTGGCTATCACCTACAAGCCAGGCTGGAATCCGTCAGCTACACCTTTGCTCATTATCAACCAGGGCTCGGAGCACAATGGACTCTACTATCCGTTTGCCGATTGGAGTGCTCCTGTTGGTGATCTGCCCGATATGTTCTGGATCTCTATAAAGCAAGTTGCTAAGCCTTAAAAAGCAAGTACTATTATATTATGAAAAGGGTTTTATATTACATAGCATGTTCTCTTACCATGATGTTCATGGCATGCACCAACAGCGATTTAGTTGATACCCAGCCTATGGGTGAAAACAAAATCCTCATCACCACATTGACCGGCAGCAGCGTCAAGATGCGTGCTACCGTTGCCGACACCGATTCGGAGGCAATGGTGGAGTGGATTGATGTCTTCATCTTTGATGAGTCAGAGAATAAAGTTCACAGCGAGCGCATCAACAAGCAGTCGAACCCCGATATTGGAGGTGGCACATTCTCAATCTCGAAGGCACGTAACACCTTCACCGCAGGAGCACGTTATTGGGTGTTCTTGATTGCCAATAGCAGCGTCGATCTCCAGTCGCAGAATATTACTGATTTGGACGCTTTGAAGGCTATTACTCAGGACGATGAGAATCTCCACTTGTCGGGCTTCCGCAATGCAAATGGCGAGATGATCCATCGTGGGGCTCCATCGTGCTTTGTGATGGACGGCGTGGCTTATGTTGGTAATTCTGAGCCTCAGGAGGCAACTGCGGTTGTGCTTAACAATGGCAACGCAAGCGAAAACACCCAGTTGGGTGCTACTTTGCGCCGTGCAGCAGCTAAGATTGTCATCAACATTAAGCAGGGTAAGGACGTTGAGCTCCACCACTATTTGGAGACAACCGACGGCTCGGGTAATGTTACCGACATCGGTACGGCTGAGTATATCTTCTACCACTTGCCAATCACAACTAACCTTCTGTCGTCGGCTACTGCTATTGTAAATCCTACGATGCAATCAACTGCGGGCGAGCACGATAACGACTATTCGTTCATCTTCTCGAAAGATGCGTCGCACACCGATGCCATGCCGAATCACAACATCCAGCTCATCGGTTATAGCTATGCATATAGCTGGAATACAGCCGAAGATGCTACAAGCCTTGTTGTGAATCTCCCAATGCGTTGGAACGAGGCGGGCTCGAGTGATTACACAACACACGAGGGCTGGTCAGCGCGTACTCAAAACTGGTATCGTCTGCCAATGACAAAGGCAAACGAGTTCGAGCGCAATAGGCTCTACGAGGTGAACATCACGGTGAATGTCGTGGGTGCCACAAGCCAGAGCTCGGCAATTGTGTTGGAAGATGTTGAGTTCAAGACCTATGATTGGATTGCTCAGGATATATCTATCGGTGCTATGGACGACGAGCCTGATTATCTGATGTTGAATCGTGACACGGTACACATTTACAACCAAAATATCGACACCGACCAGCTCACATTCTCGTCTTCGGCATTCATTCCAGCCACAGGCGTGCGAGTTAAGCAGGAGAATGTGAACGGCACTCAGCGCAAGGCGATATACTACTACAATAAGTTCGGTCAGAAGACCTACCTCGAGACTATCAACTCCGAGGCGGCAGCAGCTGTTACAGCGTCGGCAGAACAGAATGTGCTCAATGGCGGCATCGTAATCAACTCGCCAATCGTTCCCGCAACGCAGGAGCAGATTAACCAGGCTATTGCTTCATTGGTTAAGCCGTCGCTTCCTGATGTAGTGATGCCAACGGCTCCTGTTGAGCCTGAGGGCAAGCCTCAGATGCCTGTCGAGGTCGTAGATCCAGGAGTGAAGCCTGCCGAGCCTAATCCAGCCGATTATGTGAAGGCTACAACTACAACTTCCGAGACAACAACGTCGGGTAACTTCACCAACCGTAAGCAGGTTGAAACCCAAACCCAGACTGCTTATCAATATGTTACTAATGGCAACGGCTCGGTGACATTCCAAGTGCGTACACGTACACGTACTCGCGAGCGTTCTTACTCATTCTTTGGCTCGGCTGGCGAGTGGAATCGTGACTTTGAAAATAATCCCGACAGCTGGTGGGGTAGCTGGAGCTCATGGAGCGCCGACAGCGCTGCACAGCAGGAGTACGATGCCGATTTGAGGGAGTACAACGAGTGGGACGGCAAGAAAGCTGTCTATGATCAGTACTTGTTGGACAAGGCGACATATGATGCCGAGTTGGCAGTTTGGATGCAGAGCGCAGCTTACCAGGAGTATAGCGTTAAGAAGGCTGCCTACGATGCTGAGGTTGTTGTGTATGAGCAGGCGATGGATGCTTACCAGGCTCAGATGGATATCTATGAGCAGCAGAAGCAGGATATCATCTCGTCGATGAGTGCAGGCGAGGAGTCGCACTACAACACTATTCGTTACATCGAGTTCGAGGTGGAGAACGAAACAGGTCTTAAGGCTAATTTCGTCGTGATGCAGTACCCTATCATCTACATCACCAATCAGCAGGGCTACTTCTCGTATCGTTCCGACTTCGTGAGCGCAAGTGGTGGCGAGCCTGTTCACTATCAGAACCGCGTAGCCGATTACCTCACCATCGCATATTGGGCTAACTCCTACACCCAGCGTCGTAGTGGTAATAGCTGGAGCAAGATTGATGGCTCGGACAGCTATGGCGCTGTGGCGGGTAATCAGCGTAGCACCTACTATGCCGATGGCAAGCAGCTCACGTCATCAGGCAATTCATACTACTACGAGTACACTGAGGGCGGAACGTCATATCGCAAGGTGTTCAGCAGCTTGAGTGAGATATTCACCTCAGACGTGTTGCGTAGCGTCTATACTTCGGGCAGCAACATTGGTAAGGCCAACTTGGACGAGTATTACGTCAATAGCAATAACGGCTCAAGCTGGTCTTATGCCGACAGTAAGGACCCCGGTAACCAGCGTATGTACCATGTTCACGTTACGGCTACTTCGGGTGATTACACCGTAGGTCGTCCTCGTATCGTAGATGCCAACGGCAACCCTACTACCGACGTTGAGAATGGTCAGACAGATGATAGCGCCGACAACGCATTGCTCGTGTCGCCATCGTTCATGATCGCTTCGCAGTTGGGCGTTACGCAGTCGGTTAGCTCGGTTAGTGACTCGGCTTATGCTCGTGCCGTTAATCAGTGCAAGAACTACGTCGAGACCTACTATGACGACCTTAACAGCAACAACCAGTGGGATACAGGCGAGCCTGTTCACCACTACAAGGATTGGCGCTTGCCAACGGCTGAGGAGATTCGTATCATCTCGGAGTTGCAGGGTAAGGAAAACGGCGCGGTAGATGTTGTGTTGGCAGGTAGATACTACTTCTGCGCATCGCCAACCAAGTATGTGAGTGGCGCAGGTCAATCGTCAGGTTACTTCGTTCGTTGCATACGTGACGCATATTAATAATTCTTCAATAACTTACCTAACAACGATACATATATGAAGAGACTATTTAATATAACTTTAGCATTTGCAATCTTTGCGCTTGTGGCTGCTTGCCATCATGAGCCTGTGCTCGATGATGCACCAGCAGGCGTCACTCCGTCGGTTAGCGGCGATGAGGTTGCCATCAGCTTCAATGTTGTGACGCCCGACCCATTTGTGGTTGATACACGAGGTGTCGATCCCGACGGTATAGGTCTTCAGAACTTGACTATCTTCTGCTTCGACGAGCATGGCTTGTTTATCTGTACTGCATCGACTTCTATGCAGCACGTGCCGGGTAGCTACGAGACAAGCGGAGCGTTCAGCGCCATTATTCCTAATACCACTCGCATCATGCACCTTGTGGGTAACCAGAACATGACGCAATTCTCGGAGCCTAATTTCGTTCACAAACACGAGGAGGAGGTTATGTCGGTACTTGAGGGTAGCGCTGGCAAAATCATCTATTGGGCACGCATCGAGGTGCCAGCCAATGTCGAGGAGTTGTATCCTTCGGCAGGTGCAAACCGTAGCAAGTCTGAGGCTATCCTTGACTGGATTACCATCGAGACTAATCCTACCACCCAGAGCCATAAGTCTATCGCCGGCAAGGGTAATCCTATTGTTATGTTGCGTAATCAGGCTAAGATTACCGTTAGTGTCGATGGCGCTACGGCAAACTCTACGGGTCACAAGTGGGTAGGTGAAGACTTCGAGGTTACGGGCTTTGCCGTGTGCAATACTCAGGCGTTCGGTACGGTGGCACCTTTCCACCCCGATTATATGTTCCCTACATATTCATGCTCAACCTACGCTCCTACGTTCTCGGTGCAGAACTCTGCGGGAAGCGTAGCCGATTGGCGCAGTGCACATTTTGTCACTCTTGCAGCCAATAAGAATAAGCTCAGTGACATCATGGACGTGGACACAGCGTTGGAGACCTACGTGTTTGAGACCACCAACTCAAGTGCCGACCCCGTAGATGTGATTATCCGAGGCAAGGTCAATGGCGGCGAGGAGCTCTATTATCGCGCCACTTTGACCGAGGGAGATGGCGAGCAGGTGCTTGTGCGTCGTAACCATCACTACAACATCAATATCAAGGGAGTGCTTAAGTATGGCGTACCAACATTTGGTGAGGCTCTCAATACCCCTGCCACCAACAACATTTGGTTGTCAATCTCTGACGAGGTGAAGTCAATCCAGAACAACGAATATAAACTCACCGTTGACCAGACTCATGTGGCTAATAATGCCGATGATATCACCAGCGCAGATTATGCCATCAACCTCTCATTCAGTGTCGAGTCTTTGGGCTCAAAATCTATCGACGCAAACATGCTCGATATCTCATGGGTGGAGGAGAATCAGTCGGTGTCAAGCACTCATGATAGCGATTTTCAGGTGGGCGTTGCAGGCTCGCATGTGTCGTTCAACACTCAGACAGGTAAGGGTTCTATCACCATTCACCTTAACCCTATGCCAGCCGATAAGGATGTGCTCGAGGGTACTATCTTGGTGAAGTATGATCAGTTGCAGCGTAAGATACGTGTTGTGACATTCCGTACACAGTCGTTCACCCCAACGTGGATTAGTGCGCAGGTGTATGGTGAAACCGACGGTACAACCACATCACGTGCAAACGTGACGCTTATGTTCACCATCCCCGATGATTGTCCTGAGGAGTTGTTCCCAATGAATGTGCTCATCACATCGAACGAGTTGGACGTGCGTGACAATGTAGGTCAGGTGCTCCCAATCATCCGTCGCGGTCAAGATGGCTATGGCATCGTCGGTAAGTTGAATACCGTAAATGGCGTGGATATCAATGAGCAGGGTTACAAATATGTTATGGAGGTCGATAAGCCGGGTAAGCATTATGTCTATCTGTGGAATATCCTCACCCAGCGTGATGATGTTCGTAGCTATGTGACAATCGAGGCTGAGAATTTCCACACCTTGACCAAGAGCGTGAGCTACGCATCTCACACCAGAGCCATCACAGTGGGTAACGTCACTACATCAAGCTCGGCAACAACTAACGACGCCGATAAGGTTTATTACATGTACGTGCCTCCAAAGAAGGGTGCTGTGGTTCCGTTGCGCCTTGAGTTGAAGGATTCGAGAACAGGTGCCGACATAGCTTATGGTGAGCAGGACGAGTTCTTGTTGTACTCGAAGTTCTTGAGCCACTATAACGATAGCGACTATGCGTCGGTTAAGGCAAAGTTGCCTAATGACCCATGGATGACCAATGCTCATGGCTTGACCGAAGCACACCAATATTTCCCATGCCAGTTCTTGCCAATTGATGAATCGGCTTGGGGCTCAGGTGGTCGTGTGTATGGATTTACTGCCCGAAAGACTTATGTCGATTTGTTCAACGAGAAAGAGAACACCGACCATCACAAGAGTCACTTCTCGCTCTATATGCACACCAATCAGGCGGCAAGTGCCGAGATGATTCGCATATCGTCTAACGACCTAAATGCAAAGGCAGCCTTCACAACTAATTACGTGACAGAGACGGCAACACACACCACTGTATATACCCATAATATGGATGATTCATACCTTTATAAAAATAAGGCAACAGCATCTTCTCCGGTATATACATATCGTTCGATGCTCTTTGAGTTGCGCAACTATCCTGCGTTCCGTTTCAACGCAAAGGTTAACGGTGTGCCTTCGTATTCCGACACTCCAAATCTTACAAACGATGAGGAGCCTGAGACCGATATTGATATTGAATATGGTCCAAACATCGCCGTGAAACTCACCTTCGATGTGAAGAGCTATCTATACGATGCATCGACAACGGTTGATCCATTTGGTCAGGAGTTCCAAATTTATATCGACGCTCCAACACTCAAGTTGAAAGCGGGCGAGAGCGATGTTGTGGCAGAGAAGGATGCCAGCGGAGATAACACAGGTCGTTACATCTATACTGTGGCAGCCAATGATACCGACCACATCGCCGATATTGACTTTGTGACAAACGAGATTGTATCTTCAGATAAGATTGTCGTGAGCTCGAATGTTGAGCAGGTGATATTCAAGTCAAAGAGTTTCAACCTCAATAATATTCCTATCTCGGGTATTATTAAGTATGCTGACGAAGGCTCGACTAAGATAGTTCCGAAGGATACGTTTGTTTCGTTCACTCGAGAGCTTAATGGTAGTCGTATCGGCTCAATGACAGTGGGCGAGAATGGCGAATATCAGTTGCGTCTGCGTAAGGAGTATGACTTCACATGGGACGGTGTGGGCGATAAGATTAAGCTCCAC
>JAFPAD010000098.1 GCA_017424405.1 Alistipes sp. | reverse complement strand
TATTACATCAATATATCGTTGCAGACCTACTCGGCAATCGAGGGTGAGAAATCGGCTCGTCTGTATGTGCATTTCGCTGTGCGTGAGGACGCTCAGGTGCTTTACGGATTTGCTACCAAGCTCGAGCGCGAGCTTTTTCGCCAGCTTATAAGCGTATCGGGTGTGGGTGGAAATACGGCGCGTATGATTTTGTCAACATACTCTACCTCGGAGCTTCGCAATATCATCGCAACGGAGAATGCCGTGCTGCTCAAAAATGTGAAGGGTCTCGGTCTTAAGACTGCGCAGAAGATTATCGTTGAGTTGAGTGGCAAGATGCTGGAGTTGGGCGCTGATCGTGATGTTGCACCTGTTGTGGCTGGTAATCAGAGTAATGCGGTGCTTGATGAAACGTTGGCGGCACTGGTTATGCTTGGCTTCCAGAAGGGTGCTTCGGAGAAGGTGGTGAAGGCAATTTTGAACGAGTCGCCCTCTATTTCTGTCGAGGAGGCTGTGCGTCAGGCCTTGCGCCGATTGTAAAATTTTGGGGTGTAATCATATCACTTTTATGACTTTATATACTTTTATAATGCAGAAATTGCGTTCTAAATTTGATGAATGGATATTTTTGCTTAAATTTGCACGATTATAGGGGTATATGAAGATAAAACTATTTACAAGCCTGTGTGCCATATTGTGCCTGATGCTGGCGGTGGGATGTGCAGATAGCGAGGATGTTGCGGATACTCAACGTACCAACATCGAGCGTTTTCTTACATCGTCGCACGTGCCACGTCTGATAAATGTGGATGAGGTTGAGAACTCATTGGAGCGCAACCCCGCTTTTTATGAGAGAATAGACTATTCGGTATATCGCTACATTGCAACATATTACGATGAAGGTAGAGAGTCAAAGCCCGCCATCAAGCAGGGCGATGAGGTGACAATCACTTTCACGGCGTATGTTTTTACAGGTTCGACGCCTTCGCTTGCGGCGGTTTATATGTCAAATGACCAGAGTGTCATTAACGCTTTGGGACAGGCTGGACTTAATACAGATTATTGGGAGGCAGAGCCTTTGACGATAAAAATTGGCCAGACCAATATAATAAAAGGAGTTACCACCTCGTTAATAGGTTGTCGCGAAGGCGATGTGGTAGAGGCATATATGACACTCGATGCCGCTTATGATGATAAAGTGGTTGGTGTAGTGCCTAAAAACTCTTCTGTTGCGTGGTTCTACACTATTGATAGTGTGAATGGTGTACAGTAGTTTTTTTTGAGTAGATAATATAGAAACGAACGTTTTAGATATGAGATTTTTAAATCGTCTATTTTGCTTTATATTCGCAGCCATCGCGTGTGGCTCGTGCGTTGAGTCAGTAACGCTCAGCTTTGAAGAGATGGAGGCTATTGCTCTCGAAGAGTGGATTAAGATAAATCGCCCCGATTTGATTGATAACTATCAGCCTAATGGTGGTTATTACGTTGAACTTCTTGACGAGGGTGTTGCCGATAGTGTTCCGGTGCGTTATCACAATGCGTGGCTTTGGTTTGATGTTACCTGTCGCGACTTGGCTGGTAATGTTGTTCTGACACGTAATTCAGAGTTGGCTCGTATGCAGGATTCCTATACGGACCATACGCATTATGTGCCTTATTTCTTGTTCTGCGGTGAGGAGAACTCAGCGAAACTCCCTGAAGGTACCTATATGTCAATGCGTAACAAGTTGAATATTGGCGGTAAGGAGTATTCGGCTCGCTATGGTACAAAGATGCGTCTGTATCTTCCTTCATCGGTTGCAGCTGGTGATGAGGGCCTCTCTGGCGATGGTGGTTACGAGGGACAGTACACACTCGATAAGAATCGCCCGATGATTGCTGAAATCAAAGTTTGGGGCCATATCACAAACCCTGTAGAGTATGAGGATAAGTGGGTGCGTGCGTTCGCAGAGGCAAATGGTGGTTTGGCACCTCTGCCCGAGAATAAGGAGGAGGCTGAGGAGCAGTCGAAGTTGCGTCGTAGCTATATGCGTCCTGTCATCACTCGCGGTGAGGAGTCGGACGAGAGCAAAGAGGAAGAGGAGATTGTTTATGATAATCAGTGGCATATGCCTGTAGATTCTATCGCAGGATTGTACGTTAATTATCTTTATAGCCCCAAGCAGCAGCTCAACTATAACTGCTTGCGTCAGGATACGCTTCTGTATGCAGGCCAGACAGAGTACAAGATTGGTAAGATTTATGGTACAAAGTCTTTGGCCCAGATAAATAAGGAGATTGATGAGATTTTGCTTAAGAAGTTTGGCGAGGGATTGCACCCTGCGGATGCAGAGCCTGCGGACTCGGTATCTATTGCTGATGTATGGTATGTGGCACGTCTGCTCGATGGTTTTGTGATTGATACTAATATCCCTGAGGTTAAGAAGTTGGTATATGGCAATGACTACGAGGAGAGTGCAACTGATGAAGCTACGCCTATTGAGTTCTCGCTTAATGAGAATGATACATCGGATAACAGTTATGTCGATGCGTGGAACTATGCTGTTCCTCACCTGAAGCTCGGTGCTTGGAATGCTATTCTTACCGTGTCGTCTAATGCTTATGGAGCAACAGGTGTTACAGGTAGTTCATCTTCGTCATCAGCCAATAACTACTACAACTATTATAACTACTATAATTATTATAATAGCTACTATGGTAATAGCTATTACAATAACTACTATAATGGTTATTATGGAGGTATGGGTATGGGTGGCCTCGGTGGATATGGCGGATACGGAGGCTATTATAATAACTACTACGACAGCTACTATTATAATAATTTGTATAATAACTCATACGGTTTGGAGTCTGAGGTAGAGGATACGGTTTCTATTACTACGGAGGTGCTTCCTTACTCGCCACTGATTTGGCAGGTTTACGTAGAGCCGCGCGATAATGAGTAATGTTAGCGGTGTGATAAATACATCGAAAAATAGAAAAAGAGGATTGTTCGAAAAGGATAATCCTCTTTTTTTTGACTTTTTTTAGTGGAAATTTTGCAGTTAGAAAAAATATTTGTAATTTTATATTGCAAAGAAGGAATTGACGCTTCTAAGCACAGAAAACTAATAAACATAAACCTAAAAATAGTTTCATTATGATTATCACATTTAACGAATTGCGCCGTATTAAGGACAAGTTGCCCAGTGGTAGCTCTCAGCGTATTGCTGATGAGCTTGGAATTGATGTAGAAACAGTACGCAACTACTTTGGTGGTAAGCACCTCGATGCTAAGGCTTGCTCTGGTATTCATATCGAGCAGGGCCCCGATGGCGGTGTCGTTACCTTGGATGATACGGCTATTCTCGATGCGGCAATGCGCATTTTGAACGAGAATAAGTAATACCTTACTTATTTATCGAATTTTCATTTAGCATCGGAATCGACCATCCGTCGAATTCCGGTGCTTTCTGTTTTAAATTTGCGAGAGAATATTTATGAGAAAGATATTTACAATAATTTGTTCTATTGTAGCCTTTGCAACTGCCTACGCTCAGGAACAGACGTCGGGTGTACCGTTTAATGGCCTTGTATTGGATGGCGCTGGAAATGGTATCTCTCGTATGAGAGTAGAGGTTAAGGGTACAGAAAAACGCACTTTGACTGATAAGCAGGGACGTTTTGGTCTTACAGACTTGGCCGATGATGCGGTTCTTGTATTTCGCCGCAAGGGCGTAAAGGTTGAGGTAGAGGTGAAGGGCCGCCGCAGTCTGCGTATAATGCTTATGGGTGAGGCTATTTCTGAGGCTCAGGAGTCGCAGGAGTTGGTGGATTTGGGTATAGGTTATGTTAAAAGACGCGAATTTAACTCAAGCTATGGTGTTATCACGGGTGATGAGTTACGCAAGGAGTGCCCCGGTCAGGATCTTGAAACGGCTCTCTTGGGACGCGTTGCGGGCTTGACAAAGACCAATGGTGAGTTGTCGCTCAGAGGCCAAAAT
>JAFPAD010000097.1 GCA_017424405.1 Alistipes sp. | reverse complement strand
GAGTTCGAGAAGGTAATCGACATCGTGCTCTACATCTTCCGCACCTTGAAGTTCGAGAACTACACAGCACAGATTTCATTGCGTGACCCTAACAACACCGAGAAATACATCGGCTCAGACGAGAATTGGGAGAAGGCAGAGTCAGCTATCATTCAGGCTTGTAAGGAGAAGGGCTTGAACACAACAGTAGAGTTGGGCGAGGCTGCATTCTATGGTCCTAAGCTCGACTTTATGGTGAAGGATGCTCTTGGTCGTAGCTGGCAGCTCGGTACAATCCAGGTGGATTACAACCTTCCAGAGCGTTTCGACCTTACTTACAAGGGCAACGACGACAAGCTCCACCGTCCAATCATGATTCACCGTGCGCCATTCGGCTCTATGGAGCGTTTCGTGGCTGTATTGTTGGAGCACACAGCAGGTAAGTTCCCATTGTGGCTTACGCCTGATCAGGCTGTTATCCTCCCTATCTCGGAGAAGTTCAACGACTACGCTAACGAGGTTGCAAAGACCTTGGCGAAGGCTGACGTGCGTGTTCAGGTTGATGAGCGTAATGAGAAGATTGGTCGTAAGATTCGCGACAACGAGCTCAAGCGTATCCCATTCCTCTTGATCGTAGGTGAGAAGGAGGCTGCCGAGGGCGAGGTATCGGTTCGCGTTCAGGGCGAGGGCGACAAGGGCTCGATGACTATCGCCGAGTTCGCTAATCACATCACCAACTTGGTTGATGCCGAGATTGAAGCAAACAAGATGCAATAGACAACATAGACAATAACTAAGTAAATTTTACTAATTTGGCAATTACACAAAAACCGTTTACTCCACGTCCTATGGGTGGAGCAAACAACAAGCCTCAGCAACAGCAGGGCATGCGAGGCAAGCGAGTAGAGAAGGAGAACCCAAACCGTATCAACAACGAAATCACAGCACCTATGGTGCGTATCGTTGGCGATAATGTTGAGCCTAATTTGGTGGTACCTATCAAGCAGGCTATCGCTATGGCTGATGAGATGGAGCTCGACTTGATTGAGATCTCACCTAATGCCGAGCCTCCTGTATGTCGCATCGCCGACTACCAGAAATTCCTCTACCAGCAGAAGCGTAAGGCTAAGGAGATTAAGGCTAAGCAGGTGAAGATTGTGGTTAAGGAGATTCGTTTCGGTCCACAGACTGACGATCACGACTACAACTTCAAGCTCAAGCACGCCGAGAACTTCATCAAGGAGGGCGCAAAGGTTAAGGCTTCGGTATTCTTCCGCGGTCGTTCTATCGTTTTCAAGGAGCAGGGTGAGATTCTATTGTTGCGTTTCGCTACTGACCTTGAGGAGATTGCAAAGGTAGAGATGATGCCTAAGCTCGATGGCAAGAAGATGAATATGATGCTTGCTCCAAAGGGTAAAAAGTAAAACTCTTTACACACATAAAAACTCCGATATGGGGGTCGAGAAATCGATTTCCATATCGGAGTTTGTGTGTTTAAGAATACAAAGATTACATTATTCTTGTAAATATAGTTTTATTATACTCCTTTTCCATACCATCTGAAGAAATCCACTCATAAACAACGACAAGTGTTGTTGATGTAAGTTTTTCTACTCTACACTCTTCAACAACAACATCACCAGCAAACTTGATAGATAATTTATTTCCATTCAATTTCCAATTAAACTTACCTATAGTATCTTCTATATATTCATCCCTATAAACTGCTGAACCCGTACCATCGGCATTAAAAGTTGTGATAAGAGATTCATCACCACCGTAGGTCTCTTTCCACTCTTCTTTCTCTCCATCATAGATCGCATAACCCTCTTCCGATACTACATTCCATGTACCAACGATAGATTTAGAGTCAACATCTCCATCCTCATCTTTACTACAAGATGAACATACACACATTACTGCAACTGCAGCCATCAACAAATAATAAATCTTTTTCATAATTTTTTGATTATTATTTTGCCGTACCAACGCCAAATACGACATTAAAAATTAAGAAAGCGTGGCGCTGAAGCCCATTTAAGAATTACAGGTCGTAGGATACCTCGATGAATTAAATAAGCGACAGCCCACGCCGAAATCCATAATGGATACGACGCAGCAAAATGTCTGCCTATTCTTTTCATCTTCGAATTTCCTACGTTCGTAATTAAAGAATAAACTTACACTTTCCGTGTTTAATAGTATGTTTGACAAATTTAAGAAAATAATCCTACTTTCTCAAATTTTATTGTTTTTTTCTTAAAAGAACTCGTTATTAGGGTTTATTTCTTACCTTTGTATTATGTTCAAGGCTGAAGAGATAGTTTCAATAAGTTCGCAAGCGGAGTTTGAGCGTGCGGCGCTGGAGGTGTTTCACTTTCAGGTGGAAAAGTGCGCGCCATATCGTCAATATATTGAGCTATTAGGGATTGACCATCACTCGGTACAGAGTATTGAGCAAATTCCCTTCCTGCCCATCGAGCTATTCAAGACGCACGACATCTACTGCGGCAGCCACGCCCCCGAAAAGATTTTCACATCAAGCAACACGGGCTCTACCGTCGCATCGCGCCACATGATGAGCGACCTGAAGATTTACGAGCAGGCATTCTTTGCGTCATTCGAACAGTTCTATGGCGACGTGAAGGATTGGAGCATCTACGGCTTGCTGCCCAACTACCTGCAAAGGGAGGGCTCTTCATTAATATATATGGTAGATAGAATGATTGCCCGCAGTGGCTCGGGAGGTTTCTACCTTGACGAATATGAAAAGATGCTCGCCGACATGGCTGCCGACCCCAAACCGAAGATTTTGCTTGGCGTGAGTTACGCCTTGTGGGATCTGGCGGAGCAGTATGCACCTAAGCTCACCAACACCATCGTGATGGAGACGGGTGGCATGAAGGGCAAGCGCGAGGAATTACCCAAGGCTGAATTTCACAAGATTCTCACTTCGGCTTTCGGCGTAGAGAAGATTCATTCGGAGTATGGAATGGCGGAGCTGACATCGCAGGCATACTCTGCGGGCAACGGCATATTCCGTGCGCCACGATGGATGAAGGTGATGATTCGAGATGTGAACAATCCGCTAATGATACACCCTGCGCCAGCACGTGGTGCGGTGAATATCATCGACCTGATGAACATCACCTCGTGTGCATTTGTCGCCACACAAGATGTGGGTCGCACATTCTCCGACGGTTCGTTCGCCATCGACGGCAGATTGTCGGGTTCCGATATTAGAGGTTGTAACCTTTTAGTTCAATAAGAGTTATGAAAACAGTTGCATTTGTTCCCATACGTCTTAACAGCCAACGTGTTGTAGGCAAAAACCTGCGTCCATTGGGTGGTCGCCCCATGATGACATACCTGTTGGAGAGTTTGGCGGCAGCAAATAACATTAACGAGGTTTACGTATATTGCAGCAGTTCGGAGGTAGAGCCGCTTCTACCCGCAGGAGTCAAGCTATTGCGTCGTGACGAACGTCTGGATTCCAACACTACGCTCGGCGCAGAGATTTACGATGCATTCACGCGCGAGGTCGAGGCTGACATCTATATTCTTGCCCATGCCACATCGCCATTTATCCGCACCTCAACCATCGAACAGGCGGTAGAGGCGGTCAAGAGTGGTGACTACGACTCAGCCTTTAGCGCCGAACGCATACAGACCTTCACATGGTGGCAAGGCAAACCGCTGAATTACTCTTTGGAAAACATACCTCGCACACAAGACCTTGAGCCTATATATGTTGAGACATCGGCATTCTTCATATTCAAAAGGGAGACATGGCGCATGCAGCACCGTCGCATAGGTGACAAGCCCTACGTTGCCGTAACGGATAGAATTGAGAGTATAGATATTGATAATCCCGACGACTTCACTCTGGCTGAAGCCATTGTCGCCGCAGGGTTAAACCGATAGTTACAGACCCTTACGAGCAACAACCCACGCCAGCCAATTATACACCGCCAATACCATTGGGCGAATCTTCGCAGGCAAGGCGTTGAGCACTCGCACCTTACGTGCCAGATGTGCCGAGAGAGTGTTATAGGAGAAGAATTCCAATGCTCGCTGCGCAACAGCCGTACCACCTCGTGCGCTCTCGACAAGAGCCTTACCCAATGCCACACGGGCGATATATTCGTTGCTCATGTAGTCAGCATTTTCATCATACAACTCCTCCAGCGAATGAGTAGTCTGCTCGGCACGATAAATCGAGGCAGACCTGTTCTCTGCGGCACGCGAATACACGACCAATCGCTTAGGTGAAAACACCACACGCGCCGTGCGGGCTATTTTCGTCCAGAGATATTGATCCTCCGCCATACGCATACCATCGGGGAAACCTCCCATAGCAAGAGCCAAATCACGACGCACAACCGTAGCTGACGGAATCAACACGTAACGCGTCATAGACTCACGAAAAAAATCGACTACGCCCTCCTTCTCGGGAGTGTTGCCAGCTATCAACTGCCGACCATCATCTATAAAGAATGAAGTTCCGATGGCTCCAGCTGCGGGATATAACTCAATCATGCGTTCGACATTCTCAAGATACTCCGGTTGCCAATAATCATCACCATCAAGTAGTGCCACCCACTCACCCTGAGCCAATTTCATGGCATGGTTACGAGCTGCACTCACTCCCCCATTACGTTGGCGTATCAGCCTAACAAACGGCAAGTCCATTGCAGCTACCACTTCGGCACTACCATCGGTTGAACCATCATCTACAACTATCACCTCCAGCGGCTGCACACTCTGTCTTGCAACACTTTGCAGCGTGCGTTCAATCTCGTTGGCTTTATTGTATAAAGGAATAATAACCGATATATGGCTCATGGTTAAATATATTGCTGTTATTGCAAATTTATGAATTAATTACTAAATTTGCAAATATCGTAATATCAACTACAATGCGGTTATCCGAGAAGATTATAAAGTTTTTACGCGAAGGTTTTGACACACTGCTATACTTTTTAGTAATGGTAGTGAAGGAGGATTTTCGCAACTACGTGGGCACGGCGGGTGCTGAGAACATGAATCCGTCACAGCGATTGGCTATCTTAGGAAATGGTCCCTCACTAAAGCATCAACTACCCCAACTCATCAAGCAAAAAGAGTGGGAACAGGCTGATATGATGGCAGTAAATTTCTTTGCTCTAAGCGAGGAGTTCTACACCGTAAAACCCAAATACTACGTTCTCTCCGACCCTATGTTCTTCCGTAAGGCTGGCTCCTCGGAGCGCATCGTAGCACTCTATAATGCCCTTGCGACAAAGGTCAATTGGGCAATGACGCTCTATGTGCAGTACTACAATCCCGAGAAGTTTGACTACGCCACCGCCATCGGTAACAACCCCAACATTCGCATCGTACCATTCCACTCAACCGTTTTTCATGGTTTCCGCAGCGTTGAGTTCTGGTGCTATCGTCATGGTCTGGGAGCAGGTAATTGGGGCACGGTGGTACAGAATGGAATACTTGCAGCAATACAGATTGGATACAAAACCATAGAGCTATATGGCGTGGACCACACACTGCTTGATGGTTTGACTGTGAATGACGACAATCGTCTGTGTCGCATCGAAAGTCACTACTATGACACCACTCCAGCAAATGCCAAACCTATGTATTACAATGCCACCAAACCGCCACGTCCCTACACAATGTCGGAGTACTTGGCTGAGACCGCCGAGTTGTTTCGCGGGCATGAGGTGCTGCGAGATTTTGCCTCTTCTCAAGGTGTCGAGATAATCAATCGCACCTCAGGCTCCCTTATTGATGCCTACAAGCGTAACCCAATGAAATAATTAAACATACAATATTATGAAAAAGATTTTTCTACTCTGTGCCCTTTGCGCACTCTACTTTAATGCAAATGCTCAGTGGCAACCCGCAGGTGACAATCTTAAGACCGATTGGGGTATCAATCTCGACCCTAACAATGTTCTACCAGAATACCCACGTCCAATAATGGAACGTGAACGCTGGCAAAATCTCAACGGATTGTGGAATTATGCAATCCGACCAAAGAGCGAGGCAAAGCCACAAGAGATGGACGGCGATATACTCGTTCCTTTCGCAGTGGAGTCGAGCCTGTCGGGAGTAATGAAACCTCTCGGACAGCACAATGCATTGTGGTACGAGCGCGAATTCACCATTCCTTCGTCATGGAAGGGCGACCGCATATTACTTCACTTCGGCGCTGTAGACTGGAAGGCTGAGGTGTGGATTAACGACATGAAGTTGGGCGAGCACAAGGGAGGTTATTCACCCTTCTCGTTCGACATCACTCCTGCGTTGCGAAAGGGTGTGAACAACCTCACCGTAAAGGTTGAAGACCCAGGTGCCGATGGCTGGCAGCCACGTGGCAAGCAATCAAATCGTCCGTGGATTTTGTGGTACACCACCGTCAGCGGCATTTGGCAGACCGTTTGGATGGAGCCTGTGTCTGAAAATAGAATCGAGTCATTGAAAACTACCCCTGATATTGACGCTGCAACACTCACCGTGAAGCCAATCGTTAAAGCTGATGAGAATTGCGTTGCCGAAGTGAAACTCTACGACGACAAAGAACTTGTAGCTTCGGGCAAGAGCATGAACGGCATGGAGATTTCGCTTCCTGTTCCAGATGCAAAACTATGGACACCCGAAAATCCATTCCTCTATGATATGGAGGTTACGCTCTCACGAGGCGGCAAGGTGGTGGATAAGGTGAAGAGCTACGCCGCTATGCGTAAGTTCTCGATGAAGATGGGTGACGACCACATTATACGCCTACAACTCAACAACGAGGATTACTTCCAATTCGGAACTCTCGACCAGGGATATTGGCCCGATGGTCTGTACACCGCCCCAACCGACGAGGCTTTAGCATTCGATATCATAAAGACCAAAGAGCTGGGCTACAACATGATTCGTAAACACATCAAGGTTGAGCCTGCACGCTGGTACACCCACTGCGACCGCCTTGGCGTGATTGTATGGCAGGATATGCCTTCGGGTGGCGAGAGCCCTGAACTCCAATGGCGTCAATACTTCAAGGGCGTGGAGTTGGAGCGCACAGCCGAAGAGGAGGAGAACTTCCGCCGCGAATGGAAAGAGATTATTGACAACCTATACTCCTACCCTTGCATAGGCACTTGGGTGACCTTCAACGAGGGCTGGGGTCAGTTCAAGACTCAAGAGATTGCAGCGTGGACCAAACAATATGACCCATCACGCTTGGTTGATCAGTCGAGTGGTGGTAACCACTACCCTGAGGGTGGCGACATGCTCGACCTACACAACTACCCTGAGCCCCAGATGTACCTTTTCGACTACAAGCGTGCAAATGTTTTAGGCGAGTATGGCGGCGTAGGTTACGCCCCAGCAAAGGAGCATTGCTGGAAGTTGGTGGTCGAGACTGACCCTCTCAACATTCCATCAAAGACATCAGGTAAGCAAGAGGCTACCGACCGCTACGAGGAGTATATCAACATTTTGAAGGGTCTGATTGCGAAGGGCTACACCGCTGCCGTATATACTCAGATTACCGACTTGGAGATGGAGCTCAACGGCATGATGACCTACGACCGCAAGCTTATGAAACTCGACGTAGAGCGCGTAAGAAAGCTCAACCAAGAGGTTTGTAATTCGTTTGAGAAATAGCAAACGATAATACATAAAAAAGGGATTGTCCAACAAAAATTGTTGAACAATCCCTTTTCCATAAAAGTTGTATAACAAGAGGGATTTCAAGGTTGCGAAGTCCGAAAAAGCGGAGTTTACTCGGCGTAAATGAGCATTTTGAGGACAAGCATAACGCAGAAATCACCTTGTTAGACAGCTTTTAGTTTGAAAACTTCAACTTTTCGCCTTCAGCATCAATCAATATCGGCTTCTCGCGATTGACCTCGCCCGCAAGGATACGTTTCGAGAGGTCGTTCACCACCTCACGCTGGATAACTCGCTTAACGGGTCGTGCGCCGAATAGAGGATCGTAGCCGAGCTGTGCGATAAGTCGTTTTGCCGCAGGGGTGTAATCGAGCGTGATGCCATTCTCCGAGAGCATGCGACGTATGATACCCATCTGAATATCGACAATCTGCTCGATGTCGTGGCGAGTCAAAGGCTCGAACATCACAATCTCGTCGATACGGTTTAGGAACTCAGGCTTTAGGTGCATCTTCAGCATCTCCACCACATCCCTACGTGTACGCTCCACAACATCTGCCGAGAGCTGCTCGCCATCGAATGCTGCAGAGAAGTTCTCCTGAATAATCTGCGAGCCCATGTTCGAGGTCATGATGATTATCGTGTTGCGGAAATCCACCGTACGACCCTTATTATCGGTCAAGCGACCATCGTCTAACACCTGCAACAAGATGTTGAAGACATCGGGGTGAGCCTTTTCAATCTCATCAAGCAACACCACCGAATAGGGCTTACGGCGCACCGCCTCGGTGAGCTGACCACCCTCGTCGTAACCCACATATCCCGGAGGAGCTCCCACCAGACGCGATACGCTGTGTCGCTCCTGATACTCGCTCATGTCGATGCGGGTCATCATAGAATCATCGTTAAAGAGAAACTCCGCCAAAGCCTTAGCCAGCTCGGTTTTACCCACACCCGTCGTACCCAAGAAGATAAACGAACCAATAGGCTTGCGGGCATCGTTTAGACCTGCACGCGAGCGACGCACAGCGTCCGAAATGACCTCGATAGCCTGGTGCTGACCCACAACACGCTTGTGAAGCTCAGCCTCCATGTTGAGTAATTTCTCCCTCTCCGACGAGAGCATTCGCTGCACAGGGATACCGGTCCAACGCGACACCACCTCGGCAATATCCTGAGCATCAACCTCCTCCTTAATCATAGCATCGCCACTTGCGGTGGTAAGACGCAACTCCTCCTCTAGGGCAGCAATCTGCTTCTCAGCCTCGACAATCTTGCCGTAGCGAATCTCTGCCACACGACCATAGTCGCCCTGACGTTCAGCCTGTTGCGCCTCAACCTTCAGGCTCTCGATTGAGTCCTTATTCTGCTGTATCTTCTGCAACAGGTCACGTTCACCCTGCCATTTAGCTCGCAGGGCAGCCTCTTTTGACTTTAGCTCCTCGATGTCACGAGTGAGGTTTTCGACACGCTGCTCATCGTTTTCACGACGAATAGCCTCACGTTCAATCTCAAGCTGACGTATGCGACGGTCGAGGTTGTCGATATCCTCAGGCACCGAGTTCATCTCCAAACGGAGGTGTGCTGCCGCCTCATCAACCAAGTCGATAGCCTTGTCGGGCAGGAAGCGTGAAGTGATGTAGCGATGCGAAAGTTCCACAGCCGAGATTATAGCCTCGTCCTTGATACGCACCTTGTGGTGGTTCTCGTAGCGCTCTTTCAAACCTCGCAGGATAGAGATAGCATCTTCGGTTGTAGGCTCATCAACCATAACCTTCTGAAAGCGACGTTCCAAAGCCTTGTCCTGCTCAAAATATTTCTGGAACTCGTCGAGCGTAGTGGCTCCAATGGTACGCAGTTCGCCACGCGCAAGGGCGGGCTTCAATATATTTGCCGCATCCATAGCGCCGCTCGACTTACCCGCACCAACCAAAGTATGTATCTCGTCAATGAAGAGCAGTATCTCGCCATCG
Organism: Alistipes sp.; assembly: GCA_017424405.1. GTDB lineage: Bacteria > Bacteroidota > Bacteroidia > Bacteroidales > Rikenellaceae > Alistipes. The sequence continues at coordinate 15,677 of JAFPAD010000097.1, read as the reverse complement.
CTGGCTATAACCTCCTGCACAACGGCTTTTAGTCGCTCCTCAAACTCGCCCTGATACTTTGCTCCAGCGATAAGAGCACCCATATCGAGCGAGAAGATAAGTTTCGACTTCAAATTCTCGGGCACATCGCCATCGACAATACGGTGGGCGATACCCTCGGCTATGGCGGTCTTACCGACACCCGCCTCGCCCACAAGGATAGGGTTATTTTTAGTTCGGCGAGAGAGAATCTGCAACACGCGGCGTATCTCATCATCACGACCAATCACAGGGTCGAGCTTGCCACCACGCGCCAACTCGTTGAGATTTATGGCATACTTACCCAACGCATTAAACTCTTGCGTCGAGGTTTGAGAATCGACAGTCGAGCCCTTTCTGAACTCCTTAATTGCCGAGATGAGTTCCTTCTCCGAAGCTCCGTTGCGTTTTAATATCTCCGCCGCCTGACCCCGCTCGGCAACCAAACCAAGCAAGAGGTGCTCGACAGAGGCATACTTATCGTTAAACTTCTGCGTGAAGTCCACAGCGCGCTGAATAACCTTCGACGTATCGGTCGAAAAGAACTGCTCACCATTACCTCCCGACACCTTTGCTATTGATGCAACGGCACGGCTAACCTCATCACGCAACATGCGCACATTAACACCAACTCGCCCTAAAAGAAATGCTCCAAGCGAGTCATCTTCCTTAATCACCACCCATAGCAGATGGGTTGGCTCAACGGCCTGCTGCCCGTTTTGCTTTGCCAGAGCCACCGCCGCTTGCAGTGCCTCCTGCGCTTTGATTGTTAATGAATTGATGTTCATAGCTTATTGTAGTTTTTTATGTTTGCGTTTCCAAACACATAACAAAACCCCTGCCAAGAGCCAAAACAAAACATAAGTCAGGCATTTTGGCGTAATATGGCATAAAAAATATGTCACAACAAGACATTATGACACATCGTGTCAAAAACCAACACACAACCATATGCGAATTACCGATTTGATATTTATCCGACAAATAAGATGTATTTTATCGGACAAGATTATCATTGTGACGAAAAAATATATATCTTTGCGGTGATATGAGTGAATTTATTGTTTCGGCAAGAAAATATCGTCCTGCGACATTCGCTTCGGTAGTGGGACAACAGAGCATCACCTCAACGCTGAAAAATGCGATTGAGCGTGGTCAGTTGGCTCATGCCTACCTCTTCTGCGGACCTCGCGGAGTGGGTAAGACAACTTGTGCCCGCATCTTTGCCAAAGCTATAAACTGCATGAATCCCAACGGTGCCGAGGCTTGCAACGAGTGCGAGTCATGCCGTTCGTTCAACGAGGGTCGTTCGCTGAATATCCACGAGCTTGATGCTGCATCAAACAACTCGGTAGATGACATTCGTGCCCTTATCGAGCAGGTGCGTATCCTTCCCCAAATAGGCAAATACTCACTCTTTATCATTGACGAGGTTCACATGCTGTCACAGCAGGCTTTCAACGCCTTCCTCAAGACGCTAGAAGAGCCTCCCAAGCACGCTATTTTCATTCTCGCCACAACCGAGAAGCATAAGATTATACCTACTATCCTTTCGCGCTGTCAGGTCTACGACTTCAACCGCATAAAGGTGGAAGACGCTGTGAATTATCTCAAGCATATAGCCCAGCAGGAGGGTGTATCTTTTGACGAGGAGTCACTCAACCTCATTGCTCAGAAGGCTGACGGAGGTATGCGTGATGCTCTGTCGATGTTCGACAAGGCTGTTTCGTTTTGTAATTCAAACCTACAATACAAGGAGGTAGCACAGACACTCAACGTGTTGGATTATGACACCTATTTCTCGATGACCGAGTTACTTCTTGCAGGCGACTACACAACAGCTTTGATTCGTTTTGACGAGGTGCTGTCGAAAGGTTTTTCACCTCAAACATTCATGAGTGGTCTAAACCAGCACATGCGCGACTTGCTCATGGCAAAGGGACCTGCAATATCACTCATCGAGCTAACGGGTACTCTTCTTGAGCGATACCGCCAACAAGCAACTCAATGCAATACAGAGTTCTTGTTCGGAGCAATATCTATATTGACAGAGGCAGACGGAAAGATTAAACAATCGTCAAATCAGAGATTATTGGTTGAGCTGGGACTTATGAAGATAGCAGGTCTCGGCAAAAAAAAAAATAACGCCGACCCTTTAGAGGAGGTCTATTCCCTGCCGGAGCTTCCAAATAGTGTCGCTCCAGTCGTCACAGCAATCAAGCCCACGCCAGCACAAGTGCCTGCAACAACGGTTGCAGAGAGAACTACAATTGTGCCAGCAAGTGTGGTTTCAAGCAAAGAAGCACCATCGGAGCAAGCATCGCAACCACACGATAACCCTCAACCAACACAGGAACAACCCTCACAACGCATTTCGACCTCTACTGTTCGTCGTTCGTCGTTGGCAGGATTGTCTATCTCCTCCCTGCTTAACAATGCCACAGCGTCAAATGTTGAGCCTAACGAGGAGCAGGCTAAAGCCAAGGAAGAGGCTATGTATGACCCTCAGTCGGAAAGCAAGTTAAAGAGCCAACGCGATGAGGTGGTGAGGGCTATATTGGAGGAGAGACCTCGTTTTATTGTGGCGTTCGAGAAGATGGAGATTCAAGGACACACCATCACTCTTGAGGTGCCATCACAAACCCTTTACGAGGAGATTATGCGTTCCAAGACCGAGATTCTACTCACGGCAGCTCGCACGGCGGGCGTAAATGGAGCTTTGGACTTGAATATCATCATAAACGAGCAAGTGACAGCGGCACGTCCAATAAAGTTGGAGGACCGCATCAAGCACATGACCGAGAAGAACCCACAGCTAATGGAGTTGAAGAAGATTCTCGACATGGAGTATGAATAGGAAATAATTATAACAAAAAGATAAAAAACATGGCAACAAAGAACTTTGTAGAGGAGTTGGAGTGGCGTGGTATGATTCACACTATCATGCCCGGCGCGAAGGAGCAACTCGAAAAAGAGATGACAACAGCCTACTTGGGTATTGACCCTACGGCTGACTCATTGCACATCGGTCACTTGGTCGGTGTGATGATTTTGAAACATTTTCAGATGTGTGGACACCGTCCAATCGCCTTGATTGGTGGTGCTACAGGTATGATTGGCGACCCAAGTGGTAAGTCACAGGAGCGTAACCTCTTGGACGAGGCTACACTTCGTCACAATCAGGAGGCTATCAAAAATCAGCTCTCAAAACTTTTAGATTTTGAGTCAGACGCCGAGAACAAGGCTATGCTGGTGAACAACTACGACTGGATGAAGGAGTTTTCGTTCCTCGATTTCGCACGCGATATCGGTAAGTGCATCACTGTAAACTACATGATGGCAAAGGATTCTGTAAAGAAGCGCTTCAGCGGCGAGGGCGATGGTATGTCTTTCACCGAGTTTACATATCAGTTGTTGCAGGGTTACGACTTCTTGCATCTCTACCAGACTTTGAACTGTAAGGTGCAGTTGGGTGGTGCCGACCAGTGGGGTAACATCACAACAGGTACGGAGCTTATCCGCCGCAAGCTCGGTCACGAGGCTGAGGCATTCGCTATCACCTGCCCTCTTATCACCAAGGCCGATGGTACGAAGTTCGGCAAGACCGAGAGTGGTAACGTATGGCTTTCACCAGCCTACACATCGCCATACAAGTTCTACCAGTTCTGGTTGAACGTGAGCGATGAGGACGCAAAGCGCTACATCAAGATTTTCACTTTGCTCGACCGCGAGACTATCGATTCATTGATTGCTCGCCACGAGGAGGCTCCACACTTGCGTGAGTTGCAGAAGGCTTTGGCAAAGGAGATCACAACAATGATTCACTCGGCAGAGGAGTACGAGAAGGCTGTCGAGGCATCGCAGATTCTCTTCGGCGGTGCTACATCGGAGGCGTTGCACAAGCTCGACGAGCAGACTTTGTTGCAGGTATTCGAGGGTGTGCCTCAGTTCACAATCAGCAAGGAGCAATTGGGTTGCTCGTTCGTTGATTTGTGCGCCGACCTTACCAAGGTATTCCCTTCGAAGGGCGAGTGCCGCAAGATGGTTCAGGGCGGTGGCGTATCGCTGAACAAGGAGAAGGTTGCAGACCCTATGCGCACCATTACCGAGGCTGACCTTATCGCAGGCAAGTACATGATTGCACAGCGCGGCAAGAAGAATTACTACCTTATCATCGTTGAGTAATACATTACGCTTATGCTCTACACCATCACTTTGCAGGATATGGAGTTCCGCGCCTTTCACGGCTGCTACGACTTGGAGCAGAAGGTGGGCAACCGTTTTATGGTGAATATGCAAATCACCACCGAGTTGGGTTGCGTTGCCGATGAAGATGCGGTGGAGAAGGCGGTGAACTATCTGACAGTATATGAGGTTGTGCGCGAGGTAATGCGAAAGACTTGTCGCACCATCGAGGCTGTGGCACAGAACATCATCTACGCCATCAAGGAGCGTTTCCCGCAGATTGTAGAGATAGAGTGTTGTGTCGCCAAACTCTCACCTCCGCTGGGTGGCAAAGTTGGACGAGTAAGCGTCACATTGAGAGGATAAAAACAATATAGGCTACGAAGCAATTTCGTAGCCTATATTGTTTTTATTTGCAGCGAGCGTGGGTTACTTATTATTTACTTTTAAAAAGTCATACACCGACATATTGCTATCGGCAAAATCCACTTTAAGATTCATATTATCCTGCGTTGTTCTATCCACAAAACGTATCGTCTTAACACTTGCTCCCAACCCCATCATAAAGAGCTTCATCTCAAGCTGGGACATCGACACATCGTCCTGCAACTGCAAGACATTAATTATGTTATTGAGATGTATATCGGCAAAACAACTCGTATCATCAAAACAGAGTACCGCATAGTGGAATTTAGGTACTTCGATTTTGGTAGCATCTTCAAAGTTTGAGAGTTTCAACACTCCACTCCTATATCCTACTGAAATATTCTGCTCGCCCAATAGTGCAGTGTATCCATCGCCCGACGCTTGCCACACGCCATCACCGCCTATTGCCTGAACAATAGCTCCGAGGTCAAAATCATCATTCACCTCGCACATGATGGTCCAACCCAAACCTTTGGCGTAAGCCATCACATCGCCCGACACCTGTCCCAACATATTAGAAATAATCGCAACCGGACCACCCAAAGCCGCAAGTGGTGACACCGTTGAGTTTGCTGATACTTTCAAGTCAGGCTTGCCTATCATCAAAACTGCATCGGCATCGGTTGGGATATATTTTATCAGACCGCCGCTAATCACCGATCTATTATTAAATTCTGCCAACGCCTGCTCGCCCTGCGCCGTAACGGGCACCATCGTAACGTTCACATCGAAAGAACCCTTCCGGCTACATAAATCAACGACCATGCAGACACCCTCTTTACCCTTTAACGAGATGGCTCCTCCACCAAAAGAGTCCATGCCCTGCATAGCTACCCGAACTTCTCCTCTTGCCGCAAGCAACTTATCAACAGCTGGGTGTTTTGCATACGACTTGGCTCCCAACTTAAAGTATGTGATAAACTCATCGATGTTCTCACCCTCCTTTTGAGCACCAAACAGCAACACCTTGCCATTTGAGATTAGACACGACCCCCGATCATAACAACCAAAGATGCCACCCTTGCTATAAAACTCTAAATCATCGTTCTCACGTGCCACATTGCGCAGATAATTCTTCAGTGTTTTCGTAGACCACACATCGGCAAGCATTATCATACCCTCGGCACCTTTTGGCTTAAATAGACACACAGGAGTATTAAGCTGCAAACCCAAAGAGGGATTCTCAAGCAACTCAACAAACGTGGTTGCCGTGCTTGCAATCTGCTCGCTTTTCCAATTCACTATTGAGAGGAATTTTTGTGGTTCAAATCCTCCAAGCGCACAAATCTTGGCTACATCTGCCATAACCACCACGCTTGCATCGCTTGCCACGCATTTCAATAGTTGTCGTTCCTGCGAGGCTACCTCACAACTCGACACCCACAGCAGACATACGATAAAAAATAATTGTAATAGTTTTCGTTTCATAGCTAAAAATTTTAAGTAAAAAATCTACTACTACAAATATAGTTACAAAGGATGTGATATGCAAACAATTTGTAATCTTTTTTACAAAGCATCTAAAAACACTGACTTTTTTAACCAAATTCACAATCACAAGAATAGAAATGTGTTTTTTCACTATCTTTGCGACATTGTTAGGTTAAAATATTATGAGCGAACAAGCAAGAGCCTCGTTTGGAGGCAAGTTAAGCGCCATACTCGTTGCGGCGGGTTCGGCAATCGGATTGGGTAGCATCTGGCGTTTTCCATACATGGCAGGCGAAAATGGTGGTGCTGCGTTTTTGTTGGTATATCTGTTGTGCGTATTTGTAGTGGGCATACCCGTCATGCTGGGTGAGTTTGCCGTAGGTCGTGCCACAAAGCTCAATGCCGTAGGCGCCTTTCGTTCCCTCTCGCGTCCGTGGCGCTGGTTGGGATACAATGGCGTGTTGGGTGCGCTGTTTATTTCAGGCTACTACTACATAGTTGCAGGTTGGTCGTTGGAATATATGGTCAACTCTTTCGGTCAATTATACTCTTCTGGAGATAGCTTCACCTCTCAGTTCGCACTCTTTCAGGCGTCGCCTCGACAAGCCATATATACCGTTGTATTCATTCTGCTCACCCACTTGATTATCGTGCGAGGAGTAGAGAAAGGTATCGAGAAGGCATCAAAGGTGATGATGCCTGCACTGTTTATCATACTGATAATCATGGCTATACGTGTAGCACTCATGCCTAATGCCATTGAGGGTTATCGCTTCTTCCTAAAACCTGATTTTAGCACAGCATTCTCTGCCGAGACCATCTTCACCGCCATCGGTCAAGCATTTTTCTCGCTTTCGTTAGGTATGGGTTGCATGGTGACATACGCATCTTATTTTAAAAAGGAGAACCATCTCACCAGCACCTCGATGAGTGTGGCTCTGCTCACGCTTCTTGTGGCCGTGTTGGCTGGTTTGGTTATCTTCCCCGCGGTATTTAGTGCTGGCTTGGAGCCTGCCGAGGGGGCATCGCTAATCTTCATTACTCTACCCGAGATATTCAAGGATATGCCTTTGGCGTCAGTGTGGTCGGCGATATTCTTTTTGCTACTGACCTTAGCATCTCTCACCTCAACCATCTCGTTCCACGAGGTTTTGACCGCCTACTTTGCTGAGGAGCATAAGTTCTCACGCAAAAATGCCACTCGCATAACCTCGGCGCTCTCGGTAGCGTTGTGTATGCTCACACTGCTATGGCACTTCGACATCGATTTTGCAGGCATAAAGTTAGAGAATATCTCCTTCTTCGAAATCTTTGATTACGTGACGGCAAACATTCTAATGCCACTCGGCGGTTTGCTGACATGTATCTTTGTTGCGTGGTTTATGAAGCCCGATTTCTTGCGTAATGAGATCACCAACTATGGAACGCTCAAAGGCAGAGTCTATCCACTGCTGCGTTTCGCCCTGCGATATGTAACACCGCTGTTGATTGTATATATCTTCCTGAAGAATTTGGGAGTGTTTTAAAAATAAAGGGAGTGCACAATGCACTCCCTTCACATTTCAATTAACCCAAATACTAATTAATACATCATGCTTCTACTCTTTTGTGAGTGGCGCAGGCGCTGTGTAAACACGTGCTGCCATCTCCTTGTCAATCATATATAGACCGAGCTTGTTACAATCAATCATGCGTAGCTGGTCGATGATCTCGCGTGCGCTATCCTCCTCCTCGACCTGCTCATCAACGAACCATGTGAGCATTGAGCGTGTAGCGTGGTCCTTCTCGTCGATGGCAATGTTGTATAGGTTGTTAATCATCGCCGTAACTTTCTTCTCGTGAGTGAGGGTCTGCTCAAACATCGCCAACACACTCTCCCACTCGGTATCCACAGCCGCAATTGGCTCCAACAGGACACGTCCGCCACGTGACAAAAGATAGTTGATGATTATCTGTGCATGGTCTTGCTCCTCCTTAAACTGAACTGCAAACCAGTTCGCCACACCCTTCAAACCCTTGTCGGCAGCCGCCATTGACATCGAGAGATAGAGATATGCCGACCACATCTCGGCGTTGATTTGTGCATTCAAGGCACTCTGCATTTTCTGTGATAACATAATCTTGCTGTTTTATGAAGTTTTACATCTTTTCTATTGCAAAAATAGCACCCCACAAGGTCGAAAACAATCAATTTCAATCGGATATAACTATCACACAATAAGCAAAACTTATACCTGCACGACTTTATACCCTTATATTATTATATTACGTGTGGTGTTGTTTTATTCCACATTTTTTCATAACTTTGTGTGGATTTATGTACATATTGCAATCATTTAACAAAAACAAATAAAACACAACATTAGCTATGGCTGATTTCATCTATCAGGAACCCTATCCAATCGAGAAGGATACCACAGAGTATGAGCTTCTCACCACAGACTATGTGAAGGTCGTTGAGTGCGACGGTCGTAAGATTTTGAAGGTTGACCCTAAGGGTCTTGAGCTGCTCTCGAAGCGTGCTTACAGCGACGTATCGTTCTACCTTCGCCCATCACACTTGCAGAAGTTGGCGAACATCTTGGAGGACCCAGAGGCATCGGACAACGACAAGTTCGTGGCTTACACTATGCTTTTGAACCAGGCTACAGCAGCCGAGGGCGAGCTTCCAACTTGCCAGGACACAGGTACAGCTATCTGTATCGGTCACAAGGGAGAGGACGTTTACACAGGTGCTGATGACGCTGAGTGCATCGCAAAGGGTGTTTACGAGACTTACAAGGAGCGTAACCTCCGCTACTCACAGGTTGTTCCTTTCACCATGACTGAGGAGAAGAACTCAGGTACAAACCTCCCAGCACAGATTGACATCTACGCTGGTCACCCCGGCTCGATGGAGTATGAGTTCTTGTTCATCACTAAGGGTGGTGGCTCGGCTAACAAAACATTCCTCTACCAGCAAACTAAGGCTCTTTTGAACGAGAAGTCACTCGTTGAGTTCTTCAAGGAGCACCTCAAGGATTTGGGTACATCGGCTTGTCCTCCTTATCACTTGGCGGTTTGTATCGGTGGTACATCGGCAGAGATGTGTCTTTCGACTGTCAAGAAGGCTTCGGCTGGTTATCTCGACCACTTGCCAACATCTGGCAACGAGGGTGGTCGCTGCTTCCGCGATTTGGAGTGGGAGGAGAAGATTACCAAGATGTGTCAGGAGATGGGCATGGGTGCACAGTTCGGCGGTAAGTACTATGTTCACGACGTACGCGTAATCCGCGCTCCACGTCACGCAGCAAGTTGCCCTGTTGCTATCGGCGTAAGCTGTTCGGCAGACCGCAACATCAAGGCAAAGATTACTCCAGAGGGTATCTTTGTTGAGAAGTTGGAGAAGAACCCAGCACGTTTCTTGCCAGCTCAGGCTCCTGCAATGACTCCTGCGGTTGATATCGACCTTGACGAGGGTATGGACAAGGTACGCGAGATTTTGTCGCAGTATCCTATCAAGACTCGCCTCAACCTCAAGGGTACTCTTATCGTAGCTCGTGACATCGCTCACGCACGCATCAAGCAGATGCTCGACGAGGGTCAGCCAATGCCAGAGTACTTCAAGAAGCACCCTGTATATTACGCAGGTCCAGCAAAGACTCCAGAGGGTATGGCTTCAGGTTCATTTGGTCCTACAACAGCAGGTCGTATGGACTCTTACGTTGATTTGTTCCAGAAGGCTGGTGGCTCAATGGTGATGGTAGCTAAGGGTAACCGTTCGAAGGCTGTGACAGACGCTTGCCAGGCAAACGGTGGATTCTACCTCGGCTCAATCGGTGGTCCTGCTGCTGTGTTGGCAAAGAACTCTATCAAGAGTGTTGAGGTGGTTGATTTCCCAGAGCTCGGCATGGAGGCTGTACGTAAGATTTATGTGGAGAACTTCCCTGCCTTTATCATCGTAGATGACAAGGGTAACGATTTCTTCGCAGATTTCGCACACTAAAATATAGAATATTTTATTGGGAACTGCCTAATATTTGTCTTTAATGATGGGTATTAGGCAGTTCCTTTCGTTTGTACCCTTTGCGGGGTGCAAACTTTTTTTTATCTTTGCGGCAAAATAATTTGCAAACAAACTGCGTTTTGTAAAGAATAACAGACTTTACTGATGAATCGATTTATTAAGAATATCCTCTGTACATTGGCAGCTGTGCTAAGTTTTACAGCAGCATACGCCGATGGCGATGTTACATTTGAGATTAAAACACCATTGATGGTGTCGGTTGGAGAGCCTTTCCGTGTGGAGTTTGTACTTACCAATGGTAAGCCCGACAAGGATTCGTTCTCGGCGCCAAACTTCACTGAAATAGGATTGGACGTATTGGCAGGACCCACAACCTCCACAGCACGTTCATTCCAATCAATCAATGGCAAAAGCAGCAGCACCTCAACCTTCACCATCACCTATGTTGTGGCGGCTCAGAAGGCTGGTAACATCACCATTGGCTCTGCCCACGTGGTATCGGACAACAAAGAGCTATCTACCAAGGCTACACCTATCGAAGCCATCGAAGAGAGCCAGCAACAGACCACCAATGCAGCAGCCGAGCAAGGCAATGCGTTGCAAAATCAGTTGGCACAAGATGACATACTCATTCGATTAAACCTCTCTCGCAACACGGTTTACAAAGGAGAGCCTATTTTGGCATCGCTCACGCTATACACTCGAGCAAGCATAGCAGGTTTGGAAGATGCGAAGCTGCCCTCTTTCAACGGTTTTTGGTCACAGGAACTATCTACCGAAAAGTATCAGCCACAAAGACAAACCGTCAATGGCAAGGTATATGATTCGCAGGTGATAAAAGAGTATCTGCTCTACCCACAGCAATCTGGCGAGATAACCATCGAGCCTACAACACTGACTGCTGTGGCTCAAATTGTCATGCGTAGCAACAAAACCTTCGATCCATTTTTCGGCGGAGGTACCGAGATATACAACGTAAAACGCAAACTCTCAACAGGCGCAATAACCCTGAACGTAAAGGAGTTGCCCGCAGGCGCCCCAGCATCGTTCACGGGTGCTGTAGGTTCATTCTCGATGAAGGCTTCGCTGCCACCAACCGAGTTGCAGGCAAACTCGGCAGCATCGTACAACGTTGAAATTGCAGGCACAGGAAACCTAACATTCCTACAACAGCCTAAATTGGAGCTACCCTCTTCGTTCGAGTTGTACAATGTCCGCTCAACAGAATCTATACAGACCTCAACGGCAGGTACAAAGGGCTATCGCCGCTTCGAATACCCCTTCATTGCACGTGCCGAGGGCGAGTACGACATCAAGCCTATCGAGTTCACATACTTCAGCCCTGAGAAGGAGAGCTACATCACCCTTTCATCGGAAGCGTTGCATATCAACATCACACCCGACCCTCAGGCTGGCTCAAGCCTTACTACTCAGATTATATCGGGAGTTGCGAAGGAAAATGTAAGACAATTGGGCAGCGATATTCGTTTCATAAAGCTGGGACGTGCGCAACTCCACTCGTCGGCATCGCCACTTATGCTAAGCTCGACATATTTTACATTGCTTACGCTCATACTCGTAGCATTTGTAGCATTGTATTACACTATGCGTCGCCGCATTCGCGACAGCCACAACACTGTGCTCATACGCACGCGCCGTGCCAACAAGGTTGCCGTACAACGTTTCCGCATGGCTGAGAAGTATATGTGCGAAAACAATCGCCACGCATTCTACGAGGAGATGCTCAGAGCCTTGTGGGGCTATATGAGTGATAAACTCAACATTCCAGTATCATCACTCACCAAGGAGAACATACGCGAGGAGCTGCAACGTAAGGGTTGTCCTAACGATGTAGCCAAGTTATATACCGACATCATCTCTCGCTGCGACGAGGCGCAGTACTCACCTATCGAGAGCGTACAGATGAACAGAGTATATGAAGAGGGCGTGGGAATCATTTCACGCATCGAGTCGATAATTAAACGATAGAAGAGCTATGAAAAGATATTACGTAATACTTATAACACTTCTCATCGCCAGCCTTTCATTCGCACAAGAGGTGCAAACCGTAGAGCAGGAGGCGACTGAGACTACCGCAGTTGCCACTCCAAGCTACACCCCAGAGCAAGCATGGGAGGCAGCCAACGAGGCATACAACAATGGCGATTATGCTCAGGCTGTCGAGTTGTACGAATCAATATTGAGCCAGCAACAGCACTCGGCTCAGGTTTACTACAATCTTGGCAACGCATACTATAAGCAGGAGAAGCTGGGCAAGGCTATACTCAACTACAACCGAGCCTTGCGCTTAGCACCTTCAGACGAAGACACTCTTCACAACTTGGAGTACGCTACGCATGCAACCAAAGATAACATCGAGGAGATTCCAACATTCTTCCTCGTTACATGGGTGCGTCACATACGTAACATGATGGGCTGCAACGCATGGACCATCACATCGCTTTTTATGCTTGTGATAACACTCCTCGCAACACTTGTTTATCTGCTTGCAGAGAGATTATCGCTTCGCAAGGTAGGTTTCTATGGCATGTGCGTGGCTGCGATTATCCTCTTGATTAGCACCACCTTTGCATACCACACCCGTCAGACATTGGTGAACAACAACGAGGCTGTGATTATGAGCAGTGCCGTGCCCGTAAAGAGTTCACCCGACCGCGCTGCAACCGATCTTTTCGTACTACACGAAGGCACAAAGCTATCGCTGGGTGAGAGCATCGACGGCTGGGTAGAGATACGCATTGCCGATGGACGCAAGGGCTGGATTGAGACTTCACGCATAGAAATAATCTAACACCATGTCACAACTACTTCAGGAGGCAGTTTCCGAGTTCGCCAAACTTCCGGGCATAGGTCGCCGCACTGCGCTGCGACTCGCCATGCATTTGCTGAAGATGGACTCCTCGGCTGTGGAGCAGATGACCGAGAGCATTGCTCGTTTCCGTCGCGACATACGCCACTGCGAGCTATGCAACAACCTATCCGACACGCCTCGCTGCCCCATATGCAGCAATCCTGAGCGCGACCGTACTACCATTTGCGTCGTGGAGCAGGTAGGAGATTTGATGTCGATTGAAAACACTCGTCAATACCGAGGTCTTTACCACGTGTTGGGAGGTGTTATTTCACCCATGCAGGGTGTAGGACCTTCGGATTTGAAGATTGACCTTTTGTTGGATAAAATCGCAACAGGCGATGTGAAGGAGGTTATCCTTGCCATATCGACCTCGGTCGAGGGTGAAACCACACTCTTTTATATACTCAACCGTCTAAAACAATATCCCTCGGTGAAGGTCTCAACCATAGCGCGAGGCATAGGCTTTGGCGACGAGTTGGAGTATGTCGATGAGCTGACCATAACCCACGCCTTAATAAACAGGCGCGAGGTTGAGAAATAGAGCTACAGATGACAGAGTTTTATCAAATGTATAAAATTCTGTCATTTTTTTTATTTTTGATGTTACAAATCGGCTACTTGGTCGTATTATATATGCAAACGCGCCAAAGAGCGTAGCTAAACCCAAACCCAAATGACAAGTGAAGAGCTAAACAACGAATTCCTTACACTCAAGGACACAGCATACCGCTATGCTGTGAGTATGCTTCACGACCCCATACTGGCCGAGGATGCTACGCAGGACCTCTACGAGAAGCTGTGGCGGCGACGGTTGTTTATAAGGCGTAGTGGCTTTCGGTCGTTTGTGATGGTGAGCATACGCAATATCTGCCTCGACATGTTGCGCGAACGGGAACGCAGACGGCAGGATGAACTACCCCACTCGCTCCCCGCAGCCTCCACCGAGGATGAGGAGCTACAGCAGATGGTCGGCAAGTTGATAGCCGCACTGCCCGAACGAGAACGCGAGGTTATACACTTGCACGACTGCGAGGGGTTGGGCTACGACGAGATAGCCGAGATAATAGGCTCAAGCGAGAGTGCCGCACGCATGGCATGTAGCCGAGCAAGACAAAAGATAAAAGAAGAACTTATAAAGGTGATGAATTATGGAGTATAAAGATTTAATGCAGCGATATTGGATGGCGGAAACATCCACCACCGAAGAGCAGGAGTTGCATAAGCAGCTGCTCCAGACCGACTCCCCCACAGCCGAGGAGCGTGCCGCACGCGCCATGATGGCCTACTCTGCAAGCCCAAAGCGAAGCGTAAATATCAATCTCCACCAGCCTAAGCCAAAGCTCTGGCAGATAGCCGTAGCCACAGCCTTATGTTCGCTCGTAATCTTCGGCATTGTAAAGTTCTTCCAGCCAACGGTCTATGGCTACTACAACGGAGAGCCCATCACTACCCTTGCCGAGGCACAGTATCACGCCGACCGCATATTCGCCAACCTCGCACAAGCCGAGCTACCCACCGAGGAGGAGCTTATCAATAAACTTTTTATGTTGGAATAGAAAACTCTCAAACTATTAATAAGATATGAAACGAATTATTTTCACACTTACCCTTGTGGCAATCGCCTGCTTTGCAGCCAATGAAGTGCGGGCGCAGGAAATCTCAATCGGGGCCTCGGGCATCAGTTTTAATGACTCCAACCTGTCGCAGCAGACGGTTGAGCCAGTTGTTTTCAGCACCATTATCTATGTTGACAAGAAAGAAAATTCAACGGCGGTAAATGTGGGTCGCAACGCACGCACTACTCTTCCCACATTTGAATTGGGTTGGAATATCCCAACCAATGTCAGCTACACCAACTACATCGGCACAGATGCAGGCGAGTTCTTTGAACTCCGCAACATCAAGTCGGTGCAAGCGACGCTCAACATCGCCAGCGGAGCAGCTTATTCAAGACGATGCCGAATGGGTATCACCGCAGGTTTGGGCTTCAGATGGAACAACTACCGCTTCGACAACCCCGCCATGACATTAGCAAAGGATAACGGGATGATTATGCCTTCACCTATTGCCGAATACAAAGGCAATAGCCCCAAAAAGAGTAAGTTCACGACAGCGGCGCTACACTTCCCTGCGGAGTTGATTTTCGGCAACCCAAGTCTTGTGGCATTGTCGCTAGGTGGATATGTCGATTTGACAATCAACAACCACACCAAGATAAAGTACTACGGCGGGCATAAGGAGAAAGAGTGGAAATACCCCACCGAATTTATTCAGGCAGGAGCTGTGGCACGCCTCCGATTTAAGGGTTTCTCAGTCTATGGCGCATACCAGCCCACGCAGTTATTCAAGGCTGGTCGCGGACCAGAGATGAGCCAGTGGACTATCGGTATCGGTTTCTTCTAAAATTCAGGCACTATGAAACGATTTTTTATAATATTAGCGGTTGCTTTGACTACGCTGTCTATATTGGATGCGCATGCGCAGACCAAGGAGTTTAAGGAGTATATGCAGCGATGTCGTACAAACTCAATGTGGGCAAAAGAGAAGAACTACAAATTCGAGATTACAGAGTTTTCGGGCACTGTACTTAAGCAACTAATGCCCAAGGCTGTGGCTGATAAGAAAGGAGTTGTAAATCGCATCAACTACATCTTTCAAGTGGTGATGGATAAAGATGAATCTTCCACATTCTATAACGGGCTATATCATTGGGTAAAACAACATAACAAATACAAG
>JAFPAD010000096.1 GCA_017424405.1 Alistipes sp. | reverse complement strand
GACTGATTGTCTTCTCCGCCAGAATTACTATTAGTTGCTTCGCCACTCTTTTTTGCAGCCTGCTGCTCTTTAAACTTACGAGTAAATTCGATATTCTGCTTCTCCTCATCAGGAAGCTGATCGTAAGTCATAATTTTTTTTACATCCTTAGTATCAGTATGACCGGCTGTAAATGTTGAAGTCTGGCCTGAGAGGTCGTCCTTACTTGTAAGTTTTGGGTTAATAATAATAACCAACTTATAGGTAGACTCGTGCTGAGCACCATTAGAAAGATTAAAAGTCTCGGTATTACCCTCCTTCTTAACTGACTTGATGATCAATGACTGTAAATCTTCTGGATTCTCGATATACATTGGATCAGTTGGGTCATCGAAGTAAATTTTCTTAGCAGTACGGTCGATATACCATGCAGGTCTAATCATCGTGCTACCATCGGAAATTTCCTCTGCATAGATTACCTGACAGTTATGTTTAGCTGCCTCCTGTGCAATGGCTGAAATTGCCATCATTATTCCAAATAGAATAGTTAAAATAAACTTTTTCATAATTTTATTTTTAGGTTAATAAAGTATTCTTCTTACAAATACTTACTCTACAATAATATTCCAGCCAAACTTATCCTCCGCACGACCATACTGAATATCCTGAAGGGCGTTGTAGAGTGCGAGGCAAGTCTTACCAACTGTTTCGCCGTCTCCGTAGGTAATCTTCTCGTCGGTGTCGAGGTCGTAGATGTAACCGATAGGAGAGATGACAGCCGCAGTTCCGCAGGCACCAGCCTCCTCAAACGATGCAAGCTCCGACACAGGCACAGGGCGCTCCTCAACCTGCAAGCCCATATCCTCGGCAAGAGTACGAAGGCTCTTGTTGGTGATTGATGGTAGGATAGATGGCGACTTTGGCGTGATGTACTTACCATCCTTCACACCGAAGAAGTTAGCAGCACCGCACTCCTCGATGTAGTTATGCTCAGTAGCGTCGAGGTACATCACATTAGAATAACCCAATGTGTGAGCCTTCTCGCCTGAGAGAATACTTGAGCCGTAGTTTCCACCCACTTTAGTGTCACCTGTTCCACGTGGAGCAGCACGATCCTGCATACGATCAACGATAACCTTGATTGGCTTCATACCGCCTTTGAAGTAAGCTCCAACAGGCGAACAAAAGACGATGAACATAGCCTCGTGAGATGCCTTCACACCCAAACCTACCTTAGTGCCGATAAGCACAGGACGCAGGTAGAGCGATGCTCCCGACTCGTAAGATGGTACATAGTCGATATTACGCTTCACAACCTCGTAGCAAGCCTCGATGAACATATCAACCGAAGGCTCAGGCAGACAGAGCTTGCGTGCAGAAGCCTGCATACGCTTTGCGTTCTCATCAACACGGAACAGACGCACCTTACCATCTACACCACGAAATGCCTTCAAACCCTCGAAACACTCCAAGCCGTAGTGGAGGCAAGTAGTGGACATATGTATTTGGATATACTCGTCAGAGGTGTACTCCAACGCGCTCCAAGCTCCATCTTTATAGTATGCTCGTGCATTGATATCGGTCTTAAAATAATCAAAACCCAATGCGTTCCAATCAATGTTTTTCATAATTCAAAATTAAGGTGTAACACCTTTTTTTACTTTATTATATACTCTATCTTAATAGTCATTCCGAGGAGTCTATAAACTGTATATTTAAAATTTATATAATTTCTTCTATTTTGAAGCTGGTCGAAGATTGAGGGTGCGGAGCATACTTTGAGCGTATGTGAGCAACCCGAAATCGAGCCAGATGCCAAAAGAGTGAAATTAGAAAATTTTATCCTACAATGGCACCGTTGTTGGTCTTTTTACCCGGTGCGAGCAACTCCAACTTACCTGAAGCATCTTCAGCCATAAGAATCATACCGCGTGACTCGATACCCTTAAGCTCGCGTGGCGCGAGGTTTACGAGTACCAATACCTGACGACCAATAAGCTCCTCGGGAGTGAAGTGCTCGGCGATGCCCGATACGATAGTACGCTTGTCGATACCTGTATCAACAGTGAGCTTCAAGAGCTTCTTGGTCTTAGCAACCTTCTCAGCCTCGAGGATTGTCGAAACACGGATATCCATCTTCTGGAAGTCGTCGAACGAAATCTCCTCCTTCTGCTCAGTCACATGCTCGGCAGCCGCTGCGGCAGCATTTGCAGCCTTGATGTCAGCCAAACGCTTGAGCTGAGCCTCGATAACATCGTCCTCAATCTTCTCGAACAAAAGCTCAGGCTTGCCAATAACATGGTCGGCAGCGATGAGGTCCATTGAACCCAACTGCTCCCAACCCAACTTATTGATATTCAACATCTTATTAATCTTCTCAGCAGAGAATGGCATAAATGGCTCGATAGCGATAGCCACGTTAGCTGTAATCTGCAAAGCGATGTTAAGGATTGTCTTCACGCGCTCAGGGTCGGTCTTTACAACCTTCCAAGGCTCGGTGTCGGCGAGGTACTTATTACCGATGCGTGCAAAGTTCATTGCGTCCTTCAATGCCTCACGGAAACGATAAGCCTCGATATTTGCCTCCAAAGAAGCCTTAATTCCGCTTAACTCCTCAATGGTGGCACAATCATACTCCGTGAGAGCACCAGCGGCAGGAACAGCGCCTGAATAGTATTTCTGAGTGAGTACCAAAGCACGGTTTACAAAGTTACCCAAGATAGCTACAAGCTCGTTGTTGTTGCGTGCCTGGTAATCCTTCCAAGTGAAGTCGTTGTCCTTAGTCTCGGGTGCGTTGGCACACAATACATAACGCAACACATCTTCCTTGCCTGGGAACTCATCGAGGTACTCGTGCAACCACACAGCCCAATTCTTCGATGTCGAAATCTTATCGCCCTCCAAATTAAGGAACTCGTTTGCAGGTACGTTCTCAGGTAAGATGTAGTCGCCATGAGCCTTCAACATAGATGGGAACACGATGCAGTGGAAGACGATGTTATCCTTACCGATGAAGTGTACCATCTTGGTATCCTCACTCTTCCAGTATTTCTCCCAATCGGGTGTAAGGTCCTTGGTAGCAGAGATATAGCCGATAGGCGCGTCGAACCATACATACAAAACCTTACCCTCCTCACCCTCAACAGGCACAGGGATACCCCAATCCAAGTCACGGCTTACGGCACGTGGCTGAAGACCTGTGTCGAGCCAGCTCTTGCACTGACCATAGACATTAGATTTCCACTCCTTGTGACCCTCCAAAATCCACTCGCGCAAGAATGGATCGTACTGATCCAAAGGTAAGTACCAATGCTTGGTAGCCTTCTTAACAGGAACTGCGCCCGAGAGCTTTGACTTAGGATTAATCAACTCATCTGGTGAAAGTGTAGAGCCACACTTCTCACACTGGTCACCATAAGCACCCTCGCTCTGGCAACGTGGGCAGGTACCAACGATATAGCGGTCGGCAAGAAAGGTCTTAGCCTCCTCGTCGTAGAACTGCTCTGATGTCTGCTCGATGAACTTACCCTCGTCGTAGAGCTTGCGGAAGAATACCGATGCAGTCTCGCGGTGAGTAGGTGACGAGGTGCGTGAGTAGATGTCGAACGACATACCCAGACGCTGGAACGCATCTTTAATGATAGCGTGATAACGATCCACAACCTGCTGGGGAGTGATACCCTCGTTACGCGCCTTGATAGTGATGGGCACACCGTGCTCGTCGCTACCGCACACAGAAATCACATCGTTACCCTTCAAACGCTGGTAACGAGCATAGATATCCGATGGTACATACACACCCGCCAAGTGACCGATATGAACAGGTCCGTTGGCATAAGGGAGTGCTGAAGTGATAAGATATCGCTTAAACTTCTTCTCTGACATAGTATTTATTGTTTTACTCGTTTCTTTTACTCGCTTATCCTCATAAAATGAAAATAATCCCCCAAATTTAGGTATTTTTTACTTGAACAACAAATATTAAAGTAATTTATACTTAATAATATGTTTTACTTTTTTATCGAGAAAAAAACAGCAGACTTTGCAGTCTGCTATTTTTCACTACTCACGACCGAGATAGGTTTTATTATACCATCTTATCCAGCCCTCAACATCTTCCCACTCGAGAACACGAATTTTGTGGCGGCGGATGAAATCAACAAAGTAGTCATAAGTGCCATCCTCAAGTGCCTTGTGTGGATCTCTAACAAGGTGAAGATATTTCATCTGCAGGCGCACCAAATCAACCCTATATTTCAGTTCATCACTCTCATTTTCAACCGCTTGGCAAGCCTTATCAACAAGCTCATTTGCACGCTTCAAAAACTCCTCGCTGAAGATTGGATGATTCTCCACATAGTATATATCCAACACCGTATCATCCTTTAGCTGCTTGTGACAAAGGTTGAAATACTTCCTCACATAAGGGGCTGCCGCACCGTAATATCCACCAATAAAATCATCCACTAAAGCCATTGTATCCTGCTCGGGGTTCCAAAGGAGTTTATTCAATACCCAGGTGCGCAAATCGGCAAACGAGCCACCCGTAGATTGATACTGACCCTCCTCATAAATTCCTATCACATTGTGGTCGATAAAGGTCTTGATATTGGGCGCAAGGACATTGAAATTTGGGAATGGCGCGAGATACTGGCGGAAGTTGGTCACATAGTCCCATATAAAAAGTTTTCCCGCAACATCCTTCCACTTCCTTATATCCTCCATAAAAGGTTTGTTGTGGTCGCACGCATCAAGCGGATGACCGAAGCAACACTCAATACTACACAGACGGATAACCACATTGTCGCGTGGGGTGATACCCGTCGGCACACCGCGCGTGTATTGATAGGCAAAGGTAGAGATATGCTTGTCAGGGTGGTGCTCCTTCACTACATCTGCCACCTGATTTACAAACCACAGCAGCAGACCCGACTGACCGCCATAACGGTTTGCTATCTCGGTACACTTCTCGCACTGGCAATACTCCTGATTGTCGTTCTGCGAGAGGCTATAGACCCAATAGTTAGGGTTATTCTTTATAGTCTGCAACATACCCTCGGTACAGAGTTTCAACACATCGGGGTTAGTTAGGCAGAGCTGCGTGTGTGGCTTGCGCTCACCACCGCGCAGACTGAAGTACTCGGGATGGGTAGCGAAATATTTGTTCGATGCCACCAAAGCATCAAATGTATGGCAACCCCAATAGCCCACTAAATTACCATAATCATTTACCTGCGAGTTCCAGATGGAGTTTACCTTGTTATGCGCCAGAAAAGCGGCATCCTGCGAGTCGAAATAGTCCATCTGACGAATACCCACGGCGGGTGTCTCGCTATGGTTGAGTTTTCCGAAGCTCCAGGTGTCGCGTTCAGGCACTTTTGTACAACTTTTAGTGTACCACCTTACACCCAACTCATTCTCAAGGAACGCATATACACCATACATCGTACCGCGCTGCTTGCCGCCATATATCCACAGGTCATCACCCACGGTGCAATATGTGAATGACTCATCACCCTCGGCTGGGCACTCAATACCTAATTTTGCGCCATATTTTGAGTTATATCCGATGTAGATAACCTTGTTATAATCGGTGGTATTATCGTCGCTCAGAAGCTCTAATTTCACGCCGCTTATCTTATTTATATATTCTTGCAGCTCGTGGGCGGCAGTCTGCTCCGAGGGCGAGGCATCAGAAGTGACAACTATCATGTATCGGCTCTTGCCCGCCTTAAAGAGTTTGCCAGCCATCACAGGGCATATGCTCACCAACGCCACGGCGAGGGTGAGAAGAAATTTTCTGCATTTCATTCTATTTAAGATTTAGTTGGTTTTGTTTCAGGTTTTGCGAGATTGCTCTCTATTTGCTTGTGCAAATATAACACTTCGACGGTAGGGTTTGCAACTTTTAGGCGAGGAATTTTTCGGGGAGTTATCGACACCCAATTTCTATTAATTTTTTACTTTTTATAAATAATTAAATAAAATAAAGAGTAATAATAATAGCTGTTAATTGTGTTAATAAGTATTTTTAAAAATAATTTTCAACACACGTAAACAAGTTTCTAACAAGTGTGTGTTTATACTTTTAAATAGATTATAATTAGTAATTTATATTATATTTTACACGTAAAAACATAGAGCTAATAAAGTAGTGTTAAAAATCTTATTCACATATCAACATAAACTTTTTTTTCAAAAATTTAGAGCTGAATTTTAGTTAATAAATAGTTTTAAAATTTATTACAAATTTTTGAGTAAATATTTGCATCTACATAACCCTATTTGTGATATAGGGAGTTAGGTGTTTGTCAAGAGTTTTTTAATAAAAAATTTACAAAAATTTTTAAACAATTTTCATCATATTTATTAACACTTTTATGGCGCTTTTTGCTGGGTTATAAACAGTGGGTTTTGTGGTAGTGACTCTGTTGTTTATTCAGTTGGGTGATGTGTAAGGTGATAGGATTTAAAGGTTGAATGATTTAATAAACCTACCTGTAACCATATATAAAAAGTAAAATCTAGTGT
>JAFPAD010000095.1 GCA_017424405.1 Alistipes sp. | reverse complement strand
GAAATAGGGTTAGACTATGCCTGCAAGGTGAATCGACAACGACAAGAAGAGTTCTTCAAACAGCAACTCCTAATAGCACAGCGGTTAAAGTTGCCAGTCGTGATACACTGCGTGAGGGCTTTCGATCAGGTACTCAAAATCCTGCAAAGCTACACTCTTCGGGGTGTGATTTTTCACGGATTTATCGGTTCAAAAGAGTTGGCTACCGAGGTGATAAAAAGAGGTTATTTTCTCTCGTTTGGCGAGCTCACTTTTCGCTCCCAAAAGACCATCGAAGCATTACGCAACACACCTCTTGAAAACCTGTTTTTAGAGACCGATGTTAGCGATACACCAATCGAAGAGATATATGCTAAGACTGCTCAAATTACAGGAGTCGATATGAATAAATTAATACATTCAATAACAAATAATTATAATAAGTTATTTAATATTTAACATGAGCTACGAGTGGTTAGAACGCACCTCACTTTTATTAGGTGAAGACAAGTTAAAAATATTGCAAAAAGCCAATGTTTTGGTTGTGGGATTAGGAGGTGTAGGAGCATATGCAGCCGAGATGATTGCACGCTCTGGCGTGGGGCGCATGACCATAGCCGATGCCGACACAGTATCGACAACAAATATCAATCGTCAGCTCATAGCACTCCACTCCACCATCGGCAAACAAAAGGCAGAATTAATGGCTGACCGACTGCGAGACATCAATCCCGAAATAGAGCTCACGATTGTAAATCGCTTTATTAAAGATGACGAAACCGATACACTTTTAGACAGTGACAAGTTCGATTACGTGGTAGATGCCATCGACACGCTATCGCCAAAATTAGCGCTTATAAAGGGGTGCCTTGATCGCAATATTCCATTAGTCAGCTCAATGGGCGCTGGAGCCAAAACCGACCCCACAAAGATGGAGATATGCGACATTGCCAAGACTCATCACTGCCCATTGGCGCACATGTTACGCAAACGTTTACATAAAATAGGTATCCGCACCGGCTTCAAGGCTGTATTCTCACCCGAACTTGTACGAGAGGGTGCAATGATATTATGTGAAGAGCAAAACAAAAAATCAAACACAGGTACAATCTCCTATATTCCTGCTCTATTTGGTATAGGTTGCGCATCGGTAGTGATACGAGGACTTATTAACGAACTATAAACCCTGCAAATATGAAAATAGTATTCTTAGATGAGTATTCAATATGCAACCGCGACATCTCTAATATAAAATCTTTAGGAGAGTACGTTGGCTACGAAACTACCCTACCCGAACAAGTTGTAGAACGATGCTATGATGCCGATATTGTAATCACCAACAAAGTTGTGTTGGATGCCAATACCATAGCATCACTACCCAAGCTAAAATTAATTTGTATCGCAGCTACGGGCATGAACAACGTAGATTTAGTGGCTGCCACAGAGCAATGTGTTGAAGTTAAAAATGCTGTCGGTTACTCAACCTATGCTGTTGCCGAGACAACCATAGGCTCGGCTCTCTCGCTTTTGCGCGAAGTGACCTATTATGATAACTTTTTCAAATCGGGCAAATATGCCTCTGCCGAACGCATCTTCAATTTCGACCGTCCTACGGCACAATTGCGCGGCAAACGTTGGGGTATTATCGGAATGGGTAACATCGGTCGTGAAGTAGCACGATTAGCCGAGGCTTTTGGTTGCGAAGTGAGCTACTATTCCACGTCAGGCGTTACAAGAGATGAGCTATACCCTGCATTATCACTCAACGAGTTACTGTCGTCATCTGACATCATTTCTATACATTGTCCCTTGACCAATCGCACAGCAAATTTAATAGCCCAAAAAGAGCTTTCTCAGATGAAATCATCAGCGATATTAATCAACGTAGCACGCGGTGGAATAGTAAACGAACAAGACCTTGCCGAGGCTCTCAATAATAAAACTATTCGAGGCGCAGCTCTTGATGTATTCACATCGGAACCATTGCGCGAATCACCTTTATATAATCTGCAAGACCCCTACCGCCTGCTCGCCTCACCACATAATGCGTGGTCATCAGTAGAGGCTATCGACAGATTGGTGGAGTGCATCACCAACAATATTAAAGAATTTGTCAAATAGGCTGAATTCAGCCCAAACAACAGAAAAAAAACAATAGCCGCCGCACCCAAGAAGTGCGACGGCTATATTTATATAATGTATAGAGCTAAATTACTTCAACTCTACAAGAGCCTTACCAGTCATCTCGGCTGGCTGTGGCAAGCCCATCAACTTCAACACTGTTGGAGCTACGTCTGCCAAGATACCGTCCTCCACCTTAGCCACGCGGTCAGATACAACCACGATAGGCACAGGATTCAATGAGTGAGCTGTGTTTGGTGAGCCATCTTCATTAACTGCGTTATCAGCATTACCGTGGTCAGCAATCATCACAACCTCGTAGCCATTAGCCTTAGCAGCCTCCACTACCTCTGACACACACTCATCAACAGCCTTCACAGCCTTCTCGATAGCCTCGTAAATACCAGTGTGACCAACCATATCGCCGTTAGCAAAATTCAAGCAGATGAAGTCAAACTTCTGTGAGCCCAAAGCCTCCACCAACTTATCCTTAACCTCATAAGCGCTCATCTCTGGCTGGAGGTCGTAAGTTGCAACCTTTGGAGAAGCAACCAAGATACGAGACTCGTTCTCGAACTCAGTCTCACGGCCACCATTGAGGAAGAATGTAACGTGAGCATACTTCTCAGTCTCGGCAATACGCAACTGCGAAAGACCGAGTGAAGATACATACTCACCGATTGTG
>JAFPAD010000094.1 GCA_017424405.1 Alistipes sp. | reverse complement strand
ATGTGCTGCGGGGTGATGCTCTGAATAAGTTTTATGTTGTTGAGTCTGTTAAACGATAATTTTTGTTGTAAAATTAGGAGGTCTGCTTGATGTGTAATCTTGCATAAAGAGGGTTAAGTTTATTTTGAGTCAATCGGGGTGGAGAAAAAATAAAATGTCACGGCAATTCGATTTTTTTAATTATATTTGCTATTTGAAATGGGCGTTATGCCCGATGAGAATAGACATTTATTAGTATGTTAGGTTATGAGTGTTGCAGAGTTTCTTTCATCAAACCATAAGACAGCTTTTTCAATTGAAGTGCTGCCTCCTGTTAGAGGTAAAAGTATCGAACAAGTCTTCAAGACCATTGATCGACTTATGCCATTCAATCCTGCATATATCAATATCACAACGCACCGCACTGAAGTCGTGTATCGCGACATGGGTGATGGTATGTTTCAACGTTTCACCGAGCACACGCGTCCCGGTACGGTAGCTATTGCTGCCGCGCTTAAGGGGCGTTATGGTATCCCAACGGTGCCTCACATGATTTGTAGTGGTTTCTCGGCTGCGGAGCTTGAGAACGAACTCATTGATCTTGAATATCTGGGTATTACCGATTTGTTGGTATTGCGCGGTGATAGGGCGCGAGGCGACAATCGATTTATCCCTGCCGAGGGAGGTCATTCGCATGCCGTAGAGCTTTGCCAGCAGGTGCAGGAGTTTAATAATGGCAGAATGCTTAATGGCAAGGAGCATGAGCCTTTGGGTGGACGATTTACCTTTGGTGTGGCTGGATATCCAGAAAAGCACGAGGAGGCTATGAACATGGAGAGTGATATTGCCCATCTGAAGGCTAAGGTTGAAGCTGGAGCGAAGTATATTGTTACGCAGATGTTCTTCGATAACAGTCGTTACTTCGCGTTTGTGGAGCGTTGTCGTGAGGCGGGTATTAACGTGCCGATTATTCCGGGTATAAAACCTCTCACGTCATTGACGCAGCAGACCCTCTTGCCAAAGACTTTCCATATTGACCTGCCTGAAGAGTTAGCAAAGGAGTTCTGTCGTTGTCGTTCGAATGACGATGTAAAGGCATTGGGCGTTGAGTGGGGAATAGCGCAGGCGCGCGAACTCAAGGCTGCCAATGTTGCCAGCATACATTTCTACTCGATGAATGCCGCTGCAAGTATTGAGGCAATTGCTAAAGCTGTATATTAAGATGAAGATAACCGATATAGCAAAGCGTCGCATCCTTGTATTGGACGGTGCGATGGGAACGATGATTCAGCGCTACAATCTTTCGGAGCAAGATTTTAGGGACGTTGAGTTTGCATCACATGGCGTTAATTTAAAGGGTAACAATGATATTTTAACCCTCACACGCCCCGATGTTATATCCTCTATCCACCGCCAATATCTCGAGGCTGGAGCCGATATAATAGAGAGTTGCACGTTCAATTCGCAACGTATATCTCAGGAGGAGTATCAGGCTTCCGATTTGGTGCGTCGTCTAAATCTCGCGGCTGTGCAGTTGGCGCGTGCCGAGGCAGATAGAATGACGGTTCTTACACCCGAAAAGCCTCGTTTCGTAGCAGGCTCAATAGGACCTACGGGTAAGAGTGCTTCGATGTCGCCCGATGTCGATAATCCTGCGTTGCGAACTACCGATTTTGATACTTTGCGTCAAGCCTATGTTGAGCAGATTGACGCTTTGGTTGATGGCGGAGTGGATATATTGCTCATAGAGACTCTGTTCGATACACTAAATGCCAAGGCGGCTCTTGCTGCTGCCGAGGAGGTTTTTGCCTATAAGAATACACGTCTGCCTGTGATGCTTTCGGTGACTATTGCCGACCAAGCAGGCAGAATGTTAGCAGGTCAGACTTTGGAGGCTTTCATCTGCTCGGTGTCGCACTTCAAACCTTTTAGCATCGGTCTAAACTGCTCGTTTGGAGCGGAGCAAATGATGCCGTTCCTAAAGCAGATAGCAGCCGTAGCGCCATGCTATGTGAGTGCCTATCCAAATGCAGGAATACCCAACCAGATGGGCGAGTATGACCAATCTCCCGATACGATGGCCCAGCACGTAGCTCACTTTGCTGAGCAGGGCTTGGTGAATATCGTAGGCGGTTGCTGCGGCTCAACGCCCGACCATATAAAGGCTATTGCAGAGGCAGTGGAGGGTGTGGTACCTCGTCGAGTGGAGGCTCCTCGTCAAGCGTGGCTCGCAGGTCTTGAGGCTTTTCATGCCGACAAGGGTTTTATCAATGTGGGTGAACGTTGTAATGTGGCTGGTAGTAGAAAGTTCTTGCGACTAATCAAAGAGGGTAGTTACAACGAGGCGCTGTCGATAGCACGCAAGCAGGTGCGCGATGGAGCAATGATACTCGATATAAATATGGACGATGCCATGCTCGACACTGAAAAAGAGATGTGTCACTTCCTGAATCTCATGGCATCTGACCCCGATATTGCACGCATACCGTGGATGATAGACTCGTCGCGTTTCGAGGTTATTGAGGCTGCGTTAAAGTGTATTCAAGGTAAGGCAATCGTTAATTCGCTTTCGCTCAAGGAGGGTGAGGGGTTGTTCCTTAGCCGCGCCAAGAAGATAAAAGATGCGGGCGCTGCGTTGGTGGTCATGGCATTTGATGAGGCAGGTCAGGCGACTACGTTTGAGCGTCGCATAGCGATATGTGAGCGTGCCTATACTCTGCTTACCCAGCGCATCGACTTCTCGCCAGCAGATATTATTTTCGACCCTAATATTCTCACCATAGCAACAGGTATGAGTGAGCATGATAGCTATGCTTTGGATTTTATCCGAGCAACGGAGTGGATACATAAAAATCTGCCTCAGGCGAAGGTTAGTGGAGGTGTAAGTAACCTGTCGTTCTCGCTGCGTGGAAATAATTACTTGCGCGAGGCTATGCACGCTGTGTTCCTCTATCACGCCATTGGCGCAGGTATGGATATGGCTATCGTAAACCCTTCTACATCAGTGATGTATGAGGATATACCTAAAGAATTACTTAATGTGCTTGAAGATGTGATTCTTTGTCGCCAAGAGAGTGCTACGGAACGTCTTATGGAGGTTGCTGAGAGCTATCGTGAGATGCCTACACATGTGTTGGTGACACCTCAGGATCGACACTTAACACCTCTTGCTGAACGTCTTTCTCAGGCGTTGCAGCGTGGTGATGATGAGTATCTGGAGCAAGATATAGAGGAGGCTTTGGCTACCTATCCAACACCTGCTGCCATCATCGAACAACCGCTGATGCAGGGTATGGCAAACGTGGGTAAATTGTTTGGTGAGGGCAAGATGTTCTTGCCTCAGGTGGTGAAGAGCGCTCGCACGATGAAGCGAGCTGTGGAGATTTTGCAGCCACATATCGAGGCATCACGCAGCGTAAACTCATCGACAAAGGCTGGACGTTTCTTATTGGCGACGGTCAAGGGAGATGTTCACGATATAGGTAAAAACATAGTTGGTGTAGTGCTTGCTTGCAATAACTTCGAGGTGATAGACTTGGGTGTGATGGTCGAAGCCGAAGCGATTGTTAAGGCTGCACAAGAGCATAAGGTTGATTTTATTGGTTTGAGTGGTTTGATAACGCCGTCGCTTGATGAGATGTGTAATGTGGCACGAGAGCTTAAAGCGACAGGCGTTGCCGTCCCGCTGTTTATTGGAGGCGCAACCACTTCAGCTTTACATACGGCGGTGAAGATAGCACCACTTTATGATGGCGCGGTATTCCATGTAAAAGATGCGGCACAGAATCCTATTCTTGCCATGAAACTTTTGGGTGAGCAGCGCGATGATGTCATCAAGCACCTTAAAGAGCAGCAGCAGGCTCTGCGAGAGCAGCAGACTGTTCCTCCCGTAACAAATACCGCAAATCGTTTGCAGATAGATTGGGCGCAGGAGCAACTCACCGAGCCTTCGTTTATGGGTGTGCGCAATGTGGAACAGATTGCAATAGCCGATGTGCGACCATATATCAATTGGGTACATTTCTACAATCTGTGGCAGGTGGGTGCGTCAAGCAACGAGGCAAATACGTTGCGTGCCGAGGCTGAACAGTTGCTCGATGAGCTTGAGCAAAAGCATTATACTCTTTTGGCTCGTGTAGGCTTTTTTGAGGCATACTCAACAGATGGAAGCATAAGATTGAAGCATACAACGGGTTGCCCTTGTTGTGGTGGCGTGGAGTGCTATGCCGATATACCAACACCACGTCAGCAAAGACCAAATGCCGATGGCGTAGCTTTGGCGCTTTGTGATTTTGTGGCACCTGAAGGTTTTGGCGATAGGGTAGGAGCCTTTGCTATAACCATCTCTAAGTCGCTTCTTGAAAAGGTTGAGGCTCTGAAGGCGAAAGATGTGTCGGGAGCGTTGATGTTGCAGGGCTTGTGTGACCGTTTGGTGGAGGCTGCCAGCGAGTGGTTGCACGCACAGGTGCGTCGTGAGATGTGGGGATATGCCAAGCAGGAGCAGTTGTCGATAAAGGAGTTATTCCAAGCACGCTATGAGGGTATTCGTCCTGCGATTGGGTATCCGTCGTTGCCAAATCAGCGCACGATATTCCCTGTTGCTCAACTTCTTGATGTGGGGAAGATTGGCATTAGCCTTACGGAAAACGGTGCGATGTATCCACAATCGTCGGTGTGTGGTATCTACATAGCCAATCGTAATGCTCGATATTTTGTGATTTAGTCATTAATACTTTAACATACTATGACAGTAATATATATCGCAGTAATCGTAATTCTTGCCATTGCGTGTGGCGTGTTGGTGGTGGCTCTGTTTAGTCAGCGTCGCAGTGTTGAGATGTTGCAGAGTCAGATTGCGGTAGCCAACGAAGCGACCGTTAAGGCTGAGGAGCAACTTGCGCAGACCTCATCGTCTCTCCAGCAGGCAATTGAGCAGGAACGTCGTGCTCGTGAGCAGGAGCAGATGGCTCGCATAAAGGCTCAAACCGAATTGGAGGCGGAACGTCGTTCGATTGCCGATAAGGTGCGTTCGCAGGAGGAGATGCAGAAGGTGTTGCGTGAGCAGTTTAGTGTTCTTGCAAGTGACGTTATAGGTGAGCAGAGTCGTCGTTTCAAGGAGGAGAATCGCGAGTCGATGGATATGATATTAAAGCCCTTCAAGGATAATATTCAGGAGTTTCGTAACCGAGTGGATAATATCTTCACTCAGCATACCGAGCAGAGTGGTGCGTTGAAGAATGAGCTTAAGCGATTGATGGAGCTTAACCAGCAAATTACAACCGAGACCACCAACCTAACCAATGCATTGAAGGGTAATTCCAAAATTCAGGGTGATTGGGGAGAGGTTATTTTGGAGACTATTCTCGATAGCTCGAATCTTATTCGCGGTGTGCATTACCAAACACAGCTAAATGTGAAGGACGAGGCTGGTAATAATCTACGCCCCGATGTGGTGTTGAATCTGCCAAATAATAAGCAGGTGATTATCGACTCTAAAGTGTCGCTTACGGCGTATGTGAATTATGTCTCAGCCGAGAGTGAGGCGGAGCGAAGTGTTGCGATGGCGGCACACATTGCCTCGGTGCGTCAGCATGTGAAGGAGTTGAGTTCGAAGCGTTATCAGCAGTTGTTGCAGTCGCCCGATTTTGTGATAATGTTCGTTCCAAATGAGCCCGCTTTCCTTGATGCGTTGAAGGAGGACCACTCGATATGGAGTGATGCATACGACAAGAAGGTGATTATATCGTCGCCGACAAATCTCTTTGCTTTGTTGAAGATTGTTGATGACCTTTGGCGTCGTGATGACCAGACCAAAAATCAGGAGAACATCATTAAGTTTGGTGTGACATTGTATGAGCAGCTCGTGGCATTTACGTCGGCTCTTGAGGGTGTAGGCTTAAGTTTGGAGCAGGCGCAATCGAAATACGAGGAGGCTTATAAACGTCTGTGTAAGGGTAATAACAACATCGTTCGTGTGGGTGAAAAGTTGCGTAAATTGGGATTGCCCACAACCAAAAAACAATCGGCTCGCATGATTGAGCTAAGTGAAGAAGAGGGTGGTGAAGATGATAATGTGATGCTTGATATAACACATGATAATAAACACTCAATCAATGAATAGAGATTATATCTTTTGGCAGCGACTTGATGCTTTACTTGAGCGTTCGCAAATAGTTATCGACCGTCCAAAGGGTTCGACACACCCTCGTTTTTCCGACATTGTATATGCGTTGGATTACGGCTATTTAGCTGGCACCACATCAACCGATGGTGAGGGCATAGATGTGTGGTTGGGTAGCGATGCTGAACAGAAATTAGATGCAGTAATTTGCACCGTGGATTTGGATAAGGGTGATGCTGAGTTGAAACTTTTGGTAGGGTGTACTGCCGACGAAAAGGCACACATCGAACGTTTCTATAACGAATATCCTGACATGGGAGCCAAAATTATATTCAGAGAATAGGGCGAGAAATTTTTGCCAATAAGTTTGGATTTTATACACAAAATAGCTATATTTGAAGGAGAGTTTTTTTTATTAATAACCATTAATATTTGATAGCTATGAAGAAACTTATTTTAGCAGCTATTTTCTGCATGTTTGCAGCAACAACTTTTGCGCAAAACAATGGATTGGGACTTCGCGTCGGTAGTGGTGCAGAGGTACAGTACGAGCATATCTTTAGCTCGGGCAATCTTATTAAGGCAAATGCAGGTTTGTTTGATTTCAACGGCAGTTTCTTTGGTACTTGTGTGTATGATTGGGAAGTGTGCAATTGGAGTAATTGGACCCCAAATGCAGGTAACTGGTTTTTGCAAGCTGGTGTCGGTGGTGCCGTGGGTATCTACAATAATGGCAAACAAAGCGATTTGGATTTGGGTGTAGCTGGAGATGTGGCTTTTGGTATTCATTTCAGTGGTGCTCCTATCACTTTGGCTGTGGACTATCGTCCTACTATACTGCTCCTAAATGATAATTTGGGCGGCGGTTTTGCAAGTATTGGTTTGAGTTGTGTTGTTCACTTCTAAACATACGTTGTAATATACAATAATAATGGTGCCAGAGCTGTTGCTTTTGGCACCATTATTATTTTTCGAGAAATAGGGAAACTCACTACTTAAAAAGGTAATACCACGAGTAGGAGTTGAAATAGCCCGTTATAACAACTTCTGAAATAATATTTCATCTAACGCACCAACGACTGTTAAAATCCACCCCTTACGTCTGCCACATTCGGTGTAACCAGCACGGCGGAAGAGGAGCAGACTCGCCTGATTATCCTCCGTCACGCTGCACCACAATTGTTTGAGGTGTAACACATCTCGCACATACCATTCCAGTGCTTTGAGTGCGTCTAAAGCATAACCTTGGCGACGATATTCAGGGGCGATGATGATACCTACGCCTGCACGCAGGTGCTTGGGGTCAAATTCAAATAAATCAACAGCTCCTACCGCAGAGCCATCTCTTGCTTCGATGACAAGGCGCATCTGGCGGGTGGCATATATGTCAAATTGCTGCTCCTCGATGAGGCGAGAAAGCACGTGGCGAGAAAACGGAGCCGAAGTTCCGCTTACTCGCCACACGTCTGTATCATTTTCCCAGCCATACATCACATCAAGATCTGAAGGCTCCAAAGCCCTTAAACAGCATATGCGTCCCTCGATGTTCATCATGGCAAATGTGTTTACAAACCGATGATTTTGTTATGTATAAGCATCGCTACGCCCCACGCATTGGCATTCTCCGACATCTTCGATTGGCGGAACTTGGTGTCCTTATACACGAGGTTGAGTGAATACTTGTTTGTCGATGATTTCAACGGCAACATGATGTAGTCACCTGCCGCAGCCAAGTTACCTCCCACGATAACAGTCTCGGGGTTGAAGGTGTTAATCAAGAAAGCTACCGCCTTACCCAGCTTTTCACCCACCTCTTCGATAAGCTCTATGGATAGGTTGTCGTCATTCTGTGCAGCAGCGATAATGTCGTCGATGTGAATGCGCTCGCCGCTGTCGTATTTATTGCGCAGAATGGTATTTACGCCACTCTTGATAAGTTTTACAATCTTCTCCTCGATAGCGATACCCGATACCTCGGTCTCCAAACAACCCTTCTTACCGCAGGCGCATATGGTTTCATTGTCGAAGAATGGAATGTGTCCGAACTCACCAGCAAAGCCGTTTTTACCATAATAGAGCTTGCCGTCGATGACGATTCCGATAGCGACACCACGACCCAAATGCAGATAAATCACATCTCTGTCGGCTTTCGACTTGCTGCAATTATACTCGGCATAACAACGTGCGCGGGTGTCGTTCTCGAGCAAGACGCTTATCTTTACTCTCTCCTGAATGATGTCGCGCAACGACTCTTCGTTTGAGGTGAAGTAGGCATAGCTACGTCCCGTCTCAGGATTTACACGACCTACGATAGATACGCCCAAACCTAAAATCTTGCCTCGGTCTATTCCGCATGTGTTGATGAAATTCTCGATGTTGGAACAAATCTTCTCCAGACATTGAGGACGGTTCTGCAACTCGAAAGAGGAGTCGATAACCTCCTTGATGATGTTGTTTTGCAAGTCGGTAATGACGAAGGTCATATTGTCACGAGCAACGTTCACACCAGCAAAGTAGATAGCCGAATTAGCCAAGCCAAACACATTGGGGCGACGTCCTCCCGGCGTTTCCACCTTTCCCAAATCGTTTACAATATTATCCTCGATTAACTCCTGCACCAATTTGGTGATGGTAGGAACACTTATATGTAGCTCTTTGGTCAGTTCTGATAGTGTACACTCACCATTTACCGCCATGTAAGCTATAATGTTACGCTTGATGATGTTGTTTTTGTGCGTAATACCCTTTAATTGCTTATTGGGTTCAATGTTGAAAAATTCTGCTAAAGATGACATAGTTTATTTTTGCGGATTGTTATTATTTGTTATGCAAATATAATCACTTTTACTTAAATTCCTAATAGATTTTTAATTATTTTACAATATTTATTAAATTTTGCGCTATATCCTACCATGCAAAGAAAAAATAAATTAATATATCAGAGGAGGTACCAAAAAGTGGGAAAATAATATCTTGGCAAATCCCAAGATAATCTTTTTGGCCTTTTCAAAACTGCACTAATTATATGGACGAATTTAAGGAATTATTTGGAAAATGCCAAAATGTTGAGGTTAAATGGTTTAACTGAATTTGTGAGTGAAGCGAACTTGATTGGGAAGACCTATCGTGATGTTGAGGATGATTGTACCACTTGTGATATATTAATTTTCTTACTTTACATGCCTAAAACAGATAATTCCTAAAAATATATAATCTCTCTTTTTATATAAGTATCAATCAAACGCTCGTTTCGGGGTATGGTGGGCGGCTACTTTTATCTATATATTCTCGAAAAAAAATTACACTCAATAAAATATTCTGCAAAAAGTTTTTTAAATTTGCAGCAACATACTAT
>JAFPAD010000093.1 GCA_017424405.1 Alistipes sp. | reverse complement strand
CTTTGACTCAGACTGTAGGTGGTGTATCTACAACTACAAATCATACTAAGCCATTTAATTTCTATGGAAAGGGATTGGATAACTGGGAGATGAATAAGAATATTACTTATACATTGACAATTGTTCCCCACACTAATAAGATTTTGTTTGCACCTGCAGTTACAGATTGGGCAACAGCTACAGGTGGTGGTCTGATTAACTAAAAGTAATACTTTTCCAAACTTTTGGGCATAGAGGATTGAAACCCTCTATGCCCCCTAACCCGTAAAAGGGGGAGTGGTGACAGATAATATGAAGAGAACATTTGGTATAATATCTTGCATAGTGGCGTTGTGTACTTTTTCGGGGTGCATAAATAACACTTGTGAAAGCGATAGCGTAGCATATGAGGTATGCTTCTCTCCCGCAGTTATGCCAACATCTCGATATGAAGTGGGTGTATATCCTTCTGACAGATTATTTGGTGTGTGGGCTTTTGCTCTGCCTAATAATATGACGTGGGGTGCAGATGCCTCTTCAGCGCAGTCACTAATCGACGGCGAGGTGGTAGCATACGATGGTGCGTGGTGGCGCACATCTACTACCTATATGTGGCCCGAGCAGTCGCGACTGAGTATTTTTGCGTGGTCACCATTCGATTTGGCGGCTTCGTTTGACAAGACAAAAGGAATCTGCTTTAATGGCTTCGACCTTTTGAACTCAGATGTAAAACCGATGTTTTCCGCCTCAATTATAAATAAGTCGTGCCCAAAATATGCAGGGATAGTTGCAGTCCCCTTTCAGCACGCATTGGCTCAGGTGGAGTTTCGCCTCAATACCACATACGACCTAAAGGCTGAGGTTAGAGTCAAGAGTGTAAATATTGGTGGCATATTCACGGGCGGCAACTTTCACTCGTTACCTGCACCTGAGTGGGAAACTATGGGCGAGACTACCAATGTGGAGTTCTGTGATGGAGAATGTGTGTTAGGTCACTCGTCGATTGTTGTGGGCGAGGGCCGTTGGATGTTGCCACAACGTGTTCATCAGAGCGTCGAGGTGGTTTATGACTTGTACAATGAAAATGGCTCGTTGGTACTTGCTAACCAAGTGGTCACCTCTAAACCGATGTGTGCGAAGTGGGAGGTGGGACGTTCATATAGTTATTGCCTAACGCTTAAACACGGCGAAGTGGTGTTTAATACTGAAAAACTGTAGATATGAAACGATATACCTTATATTATATAATATCTTTGGCGACGATGTTTTTCGTTGCTTGCAACTCCTCGCTCGACGGCATAGTGCAGGAGCAGCCTGCTATGATTGGTTTTGGTGTCGATGTAGATGACACTCGTTCTACCATTATTCAGAGTAGCGAGGATGCGACATTCCGTGCCAAAGCATTCCGCGTGTTTGCCGAGCATACGCCCGAGGGTGGTGTTCCGCAGGATGTATTCAATGATGTTGATGTAAAGTATGATGGTCGTTTGACAGGTTGGAACTACGACGGCGAGCCAAAAATGTGGGCAGAGAATGGCAATTATGTATTCCGAGGTTATTGGCCTTCGACAACAAAGTTGGCGAGTGGTACTGCTACAACGAGTTCGTTGGTATTGGAGTATTCGGTAAAGAGTGATAACGATGATTTGATGGTTGGTTACTATGCTTGCCCGACCAAGAACCCCGATAGCTATGGTAACGTGCAGTATGTAGGTTTTAAGTTCCATCACACATTGGCGGCGGTGCGTATTGCACTCAAGATTGGTCAGCGTGCGAAGGCTAAATATACTGTCAAGAATGTATATTTCACATCGTTGATTTACACCAATTCGTTGTCATACACGCAGCTCAATTCTGATGCTGTCAGCCTTAATTCTTGGGGAGATGCGGGTGTGCGTTCCGAGAATGACGAGTTTGGTGTGGACCGTATCCGCAAGTGGAACGATGGCGATGAAGGAGTTTCGGGCTTGGTCCCCGTAACTACCGATGATGCTGACCCTCAATATCTCTACTTGCCGTGGCAGTTGATGATTCCACAGTCGCTGTTGGTGACTGGCTCGACTCCTAAACCTGCGGTGGTTATTGAGCTTGAGACAAATCTTGATGGCAATATCCATAGTAGTATCAAGTCGCTGACGCTTCCAACAGCCACTATAAATTCTTGGGAGCCAAGCAAGAAATATACCTATACAATAACGCTGCAGCCCAACTCGTTTGATATTACAGTCCAGAGTGTTAAGTGGGATGTTGTAGATGGCGTTGTGCCAGATTTGGAATTCTAAAGTTGTGATTATGAAAGATTTGCAAAAAATATTCATCATATTGGCAATTCTGTTCGCGGGGGGCTGTTCGCACTCCGACGATGGCTTGTCTGCTGGTCAAAAGGGTACATTGGTGGTGTCGCTGAATACCCCCATAGATATTGATGTCGAGCAGACGCGAGTTGATTTGGGTGACGGCAATCTATCCGATGGCGGAGGTATGGAGGATTTGCTCCTCGTGTTGGTCAATCCCAATAATAAGGTCGTAGCGAAGAAGTTGTATAAATATAATACATCAACTGCCACTTGGAGCGGTGATGAGCTTAGTGCCTATGAAGGGAATAAATCTGTTACAACCTCTTTTACCGATTTGGACGTAGCTATATATAAGATATATACTTATGCGAATATTAACCGCAGCCTGAGTTATTTTGGTGACCTTGAAACTATGTTGAATAATATAGTTGTGGGTAATGATTTTGCTCTGGCAGATGCTACATTTGCTGATTTGGGCAATTCAACCTCTACCACTGCGCCTACGGTGTATGCATCTAATCTGCTCACAGCGTGCGAGGAGGTACATATTGAGGTGGGTACAACTCAAGCGGTTGTTGAGATGTTGCGTCCTTTGGTGGAGTTTGAGTTTAAGATTGTCAATCACTGCCAAAGTCAAGATTTGAATGTAACAAATTTAACTTTCAAGAATTTTAACCCACAAACAGCATATATTTCTCCTCATACAGCTATTTATGGAGAGCATTCTACGAATAATGTCTATCGTTCATTGCCTCCATCAAATATCACTAACAGCAATCCTACAGTAATTGGTAAAAATGCAGAGGCGGTAGTCTATAAGACATATCTCTATGAGAATGCAGCCGAAAGTGATCGTTATCAGTTTAATATCAGTTT
>JAFPAD010000092.1 GCA_017424405.1 Alistipes sp. | reverse complement strand
TCGCCAGATTCAGTTCTTCGGTGCACGTACTAACCTTGCTAAGGCTTTGCTTTTGGCTCTTAACGGTGGTCGTTGCGAGAACACAGGCACATTGGTGGTTAAGGGTATTCCAGAGCTCAAGAGCGATGTTCTCCACTTCGAGGAGGTTATGCAGAACTACAAGAAGGTATTGCACGAGATCGCTCGCGTATATAACGAGTCAATGAATATCATCCACTTCATGCACGACAAGTACTACTACGAGAAGGCACAGATGGCATTCGTTGATACTGACCCTCGCATCAACCTTGCTTATGGTGTTGCAGGTCTTTCAATCGCATTGGACTCTCTCTCTGCAATCCGCTACGCTAAGGTTACTGCACGTCGTAACGAGCAGGGTCTTACTTGCGGCTTCGACATCGAGGGCGAATTCCCATGCTTCGGTAACAACGATGACCGCGTAGACCACTTGGGTGTTGATTTGGTTTACTTCTTCTCTGAGGAGCTCAAGAAGTTGCCAGTTTACAAGAACGCACGTCCTACACTCTCATTGCTTACAATTACTTCAAACGTGATGTACGGTAAGAAGACAGGTGCTACTCCTGATGGTCGTGAGGCAGGTGTTGCTTTCGCACCAGGTGCTAACCCAATGCACGGTCGTGATAAGAGCGGTGCTATCGCATCTTTGGCTTCAGTTGCTAAGTTGCGCTACCGTGACTCACAGGATGGTATCTCTAACACATTCTCAATCGTACCAAAGTCACTCGGTCCAACTGCAGAGGAGCGCATCGAGAACTTGGTTACAATGATGGACGGTTACTTCACTAAGGGTGCACACCACCTCAACGTGAACGTATTGAACCGCGAGATGTTGGAGGACGCTATGGAGCACCCAGAGAAGTATCCACAGCTCACTATCCGCGTATCAGGTTACGCTGTAAACTTCATCAAGCTCAGCCGTGAGCACCAGCTTGAGGTTATCAGCCGTAGCTTCCACGAGAGAATGTAAACCCGATCTACTTTAAGAATTGTATAAGAAGAAGAAGATTTTCAAGGCTTACGAAGCCCGAAAAAGCACAGTTTACATAGCGTAAATGAGCTTTTGAGGGCAAGTGTATCGCAGAAAAGACCTTATTAGACAATTCTCGAAATAGATGCAATACATAGATTAGGTATGCTAAGAGTACACTCTTATGAATCTATGGGAACTTTCGACGGACCGGGTCTCCGGTTCGTCGTTTTCCTTCAGGGCTGCAACTTCCGCTGCCTCTACTGCGCCAATCCCGACACGATTGACGCTGAGGGCGAGAGCAAGCTCACATCAGAATACGATATATTAAAGCAGGCTACCGATATGAAGCCATTCTTCGGCAAGCGAGGTGGAGTCACCTTCTCGGGTGGTGAGCCTACGTTTCAAGCCGCAGCGTTGCTTCCTTTGGTGAAGGCTATCCGCGAGCAAGGTATTCACGTATGCATCGACACCAATGGAGGCATATGGAATCCAGCCGTAGAGGAGCTTATGAATGAGGTCGATTTGGTACTGCTCGATGTGAAGCAGGCGAACTGCTCACGTCACGAGGCTCTTACTGCGCGCTCCAACACACAAACTTTGCGCACCGCAGCTTGGTTGGAAGAGCATGGGAAACCATTTTGGTTGAGATATGTTCTTGTACCTGGCATTAGCGACCAGGAGGAGGACATACGTCTTTTGGGCGAAACACTTGGCAAGTACAAGATGATTGAGCGCGTGGAGGTACTCCCCTATCACACCTTAGGCGTACATAAGTACGAGGCAATGGGACAGGAGTACAAACTCAAAGATGTGAAAGAGAATACCCCAGAACAGATTGACCGCGCTGCCAAATTGTTGCGTGAGTACTTTCCTCTGGTTATTGTGAATTAACATTTCGCTATACCGATATAAACTAAGAGAGAGGTTGCCCCAAATGAGCAACCTCTCTCTTTTTGTATATGAATAGTTTTAAACCATCGCTGCTATATCCCAAGCAAAGGCACGCAAGCCCTGCTCTGGATTCTCCTCATCGAGTTTACGCAGACGAGCAAGGAAATCAGTCGCCTTATCGTCCTCCATTACTGAGATGAGTGCCGAGTTCATTGATGGCCATGCGTGGTTGCCCAAGTGAGGCTCACCGTCGTTTGTACCACGACCCATGAGTTCCTCCCAGCCTGTAAAGCCACGAATACCCATCTCATTCATTAGATTCAAAACCTCGTCATACATTGACTGGTTACATGACATAAATACTGCTTTCATCTTCTGTAAGTTTATTTATTCAGTTTTTTTTCCATCTTGCGCATTTTACGCAACTTGCGCT
Source organism: Alistipes sp. (assembly GCA_017424405.1). Lineage (GTDB taxonomy): Bacteria > Bacteroidota > Bacteroidia > Bacteroidales > Rikenellaceae > Alistipes. The sequence continues at coordinate 6,220 of JAFPAD010000092.1, read as the reverse complement.
TCTCGCCATTAACTGCAAACGATGCAAACAGAGTTGGGATAAGAATCAAGGTAATCAGTGTAGAGAATGAAAGACCCCACGCAACCGACATACCGAGTGAATTCCACATCTCAGAACCTACTCCATTACCCACAGCCATAGGAATCATACCAAGCACTGTTGTCAAAGTGGTCATGAGGATAGGACGCAAACGGCTTCTACCTGCTGCAACAACCGACTCATAAACACCCATACCACGCTCACGGCAAAGCAATGTGTAATCCACCAATACGATACCGTTGTTCACCACAATACCCACAAGCATCAAGATACCCAACATTGCCATGATGTTAATTGGAGTGCCAGTCACAGCCAAACCGATTACAACACCCACAACCGCAAATGGCAATGAGAACATAATTACGAATGGATAAGTCAATGACTCAAACTGCGATGCCATGATTACAAACACCAAGATAACCATCAAAGCCATCAACAAAATCAAATCACCGAAGGTCTCTTGCTGATCCTCATATGTACCGCCAATCTGCCACATAAAGCCCGATGGCATGTTGATATTCTTCATCTGCACCTTAGCCTCATCAACCAAGTCACTCAATGCGTAACCCGATGCAACTACACCCGATACAGTCACATAACGCTCACGGTTCTTACGTGTAATAGCAGGTGGCGTAGCAGCCTCCTTCACAACACCTATATCGCGAATCTTAACACCCTGACCCATCTGGTTGTAGATTGTGATATTCTCAATATCCTCGATAGACTCACGGAACTTCTTGTCATAACGCACACGAATATCATACTCGTCACCATCTTCACGGTAGAATGAGTTTACCGAACCGTTGATGCGGTTACGCAAGTATGTCGAGGCGGTTGTAACATCTAATCCACTGCGAGCCAACTTCTCCAAATCGAAATCAACGTGGTACTCTGGAGTATACTCATCACGTGAGATTGTCACCTCCGAGCAACCCTCCATATCGCGGAACATCTGTGCTACCTGCTCAGCCAAAGCATCTGAGGTGTCGAAGTCGTAACCATAAATCTCAATATCTACCGATGACTTACCACCCATACCACCTTGACCACCCTCGGTCACGACAAACTTACGAATGATTGAGTACTCTGACAACATCTTACGGATGCCATCACCTATTTCAACCAATTTAACATCACGCTCGGTCTTCTTCACAAAGCGCATATTCATAGATATTACGTGCGTACCATTTGTCTGCAATGAAGCAAAGATATTATCGGTATCAGCCTGACCCTCGCGCACACCAATATTGAGAATCTCATTAGCATACTGCGTCTGAATGCGGTCAGAAATCTCCAACGCAAGCTCTCGTGTAATATCCTGACGTGTACCAGCTGGCAAATAAATCGTAGCCGAGATAGAACCACTATCCTGCACAGGGAAAAACTCCGACTTCAACTTTGGACCCAACAGACCCATAACACCCACAAAGAGTGCTATCGAGCCAAAGATTACCATCTTGCGATGGTGAACACACCAATTCAACACTGAGCCATAGAAGTTATTGAAACGCTCCATCACCGAATCAATCGCACCTTGGAACCACGCCTTGGTTGGGTTCTTCTTCATCATCATTGAGCAGAGTACAGGGGTGAAGGTAATCGCCGCAATGGTAGAGATAGTCAAAGTGATTGTAACCATCCAACCCATTGAGTTAAACAAGACTCCCGCCATACCCTGAACCATTGTCAAAGGCAAGAATACCGCAATGGTAGTGAGTGTACCACCCAATACTGAGATACCCACCTCTTTGGTTGCAAAGATAGCAGCCTGCTTAGGCATTGCACCGCGGTCGATGTGAGAGGTGATATTCTCCAATACCACAATGGCATTATCCACAACCATACCGATGGCAATCGAAAGTGATGACATGGTGATAATATTCAGTGTCTCACCCGTAGCAAAGATGTAGATAATTGCGGCAAGCAACGAAATAGGAATTGTCAACACAACCACAATAGTTGCTCTCCAACGTCCCAAGAACAAGAATACAACGAGCATCACAAGCACAAATGTTGTGATAATTGTATCACGCAACGAGTGAACAGTGGCGATGATGTTGTCCGACGTATCCATAATTGTAAAGAGCTCCACATCGGCAGGAAGATTACTCTTAATTTGGCTAAGATAATCCTGCACCTTACGAGCAATCTCCACAGAGTTGGCACCCGACTTCTTCTGGATGATGATCATACCACCCTGACCGCCATTGTTAAATGCCTCCTGAATACGTTCCTGAACAGAGTCGTTGATTGTAGCAACGTCGCTCAACAAAATAGGAGCGCCATTACGATAACCTACAACCAAACTCAACAACTCGCTTGGATCCTCAAACTCATGGTCTACACGCAACGAATAAGCGTTAGAACCAACATCGAACGAACCCGCTGGAGTATTACGGTTAGCAGCTGCGATAGCCGACGAAATCTGCTCAATAGAGAGATTATACGCCTCCAACTTGTTAGGGTTGCAATACACCTGAATCTCACGCTGAGGGATACCAGCAATAGAGACTGTACCCACACCATCAACACGAGCCAAAGGTGTTACGATTTGGTCGTCCAAAATCTTATACAATCCCGACATGCTCTCCTTAGCCGTAACGCCCACCATCAACACAGGCATCATATCGGTTGAGAACTTAAAGATAATTGGCTGGCTAGCACCATCAGGCAAAGTTGAAAGCATATCCAACTTATCACGCACGTCGTTTGCCAAAATATCCAAGTCATAACCATACTCAAACTCGAGTGATACAACCGAGATATTCTCCTTCGACTGCGAAGTGATATCCTTCAGGTGATCGACACCATTAACCACGTTCTCAACAGGACGGGTTACGTTATTCTCGATATCCTCGGCACTCGCACCCTGATAGGTCGTCATGACCATCATGGCGTTTGACTCGATGTCGGGGAAGAGGTCAATACCCAAACGCGAAAGCGACACACCACCAAAGATTACGATAGCCGCAAACAAGATGATGGTTGTAATAGGGTTTTTGACCGATGTTTTATATATATTCATCGTAATTTCCTTTTTCTGATTTATTACTCATTTACCACGTCAACCGCGATACCGTCCTTCAACGCAATGTGACCCGATGTAACCACCTCATCACCATCAGCGATACCACTCAAAATCTCATACTTGTCGTTCATTCTGCGACCAAGCTCAACCTTCTGATAAGCTACCGTACCATCTTGCTTATAGACATAGATGTAACGATTGCCTGAACCGAGTTGCTTCACAACTGCCACATCAGGAACTACAACATTCTTACGAGTACCATAATTCATTACGATACGTGCATACATACCTGGCTTGATTACCTCCTTTGCATTTGCCACAACAATCTCTACTGGGAATGTGCGAGTTGAAGCATCAACCGATGGAGTGATGCGTGACACCTTAGCCTCATATGACTGTCCAGGCAAAGCATCAAACTCTACATCTACCTTCATACCCTTCTTGATGTGAGAGTAGAGTGACTCTGACACGTTAATCATAATCTTCACAGGATTAATCTTCTGCACAACAAAGATAGGCAGACCACCACACATATCGCCATTATCGTAGTTACGTGCAGTAACCACACCCGAGATTGGAGATACCAAAGTTGTGTTCTCGAGCATGTTCTCATATGTAGATTTCGACACCTCGTAAGCGGTCTTTACAGCCTCCCAATTAGCCTTCGACTCGCCACCGAACTTATATAGCTCGTCTGAACGCTCGAAGTTAGCCTTATTATTCTCATACTGAGCCTTTGCCTGAATGAGTGCTGCGTTATCCATCTCAGCAACCTTCTGACCTGCATATACCTTATCGCCTACATCTACCATCAAGCGTGTAATACGACGCGCCTGCTGAGGTGTGATGTTATTTACAACCGAGCCCTCAACATTACCTGTAAACACACTCTGCTGGTCAACGTCCTGCACGTGAACAATTGCAGTTGTAACCTTAGGCTTAACCTCTACCGCTACCTCAGCAGGCTCGGCAGCCTTCTTTGATGAGCAAGCCACGCTTGCCAAACATACACCACCAACGAGTAGTGTTCTGATGATTCCATTCATTTTCATATCTCTTCTTTTTTTAGTTTTCATTGTTGTTTACATTCTGGGTACCCAATATCTTGGCCATAGATACCTGATTTACCAAATAGTTGTATATCGCAGTCGAACGAGAAAGCTCAGCCTGAGTATATGCCAACTGTGAGTTATCAATGTCCACAAGTGTTCCACCTCCTACATCGTAACGCTTAACAGCAATATCGTATCCGCGTTTTGCCTGCGAGATTGTCTGTGCTGAAGCATGATACTGCTTCACATTGGTGAGCATATTGCTATAATATGACATCACTGCTGTGCGCAACTGACGCTCAGTATTCTCGCGCTGAAGCTGGATATTCTCAACATCAATCTTCGCCTGCTGAATCTCGGCACGACGCTTACCTCCTGCAAAGATTGGCACATTAAGCGACAAAGCCGCAACCGAATATGGGTTCCAATTGTAGTGCAAGAAATTTGTTGTCTCGTCCATAGCCACATAGTTATAACCAATCGAGAACGCCAAACTTGGGAGATTTGCTGCACGCTTCACCTTCAACGCCTGCTTGAGCATTTTCTCCTGAATCTCAAACTGCTGCATAGTGCTATTGTTCTGCAAATCACCCATCTCAATCTGAGAATCAAGCTCTACCTCGTAATCGCCCAACTTACCAGCGCAATCGATGTCGGTATTCAAATCAACACCGAGCAGCGCCTTCAACTGCCACAAAGCCACAACGATTGAGTTCTCGGCATTGAACAAGTTTGGCTCTGCATTAGCAACCGTCACCTGTGAACGGATAAAGTCATACTCCGATACCGAGCCTACCGAAAACTTTTTCTCGATAATCTTATGGTTCTCTACCGCGTTATCATACACACGCTTATAAACGTCGTATGAATCCTTTGCCAAAAGCACCTGATAAAAAGCCTTTGACACCTGCTCAACCATATCAATGCGAGATGAGCGAGCCTGCTCAACAGCTAACTCCACGTCCAAAGCTGATAGCTTCAACGACTTCCAAAGTTGTGCATTGATAAGAGGCATCGCTGCATTCACACCCGCAGATACGTTGTTGGTTGTACCAACGGTCATGGTCTGACCCATGATGTGGAAAGTCTGCTTCTTGATGTAACGCTGATATGTTGCCGATGCACTTATCTCAGGCCACAACGACGCATAAGTACCCCTCTTGGCATACTTCTTCACCTGAATAGTCTTGTCTGCGATTTTCACCGTAGGGTTATCGCTGAGAGCAATCTGCAATGCCTCATCTAACGACAACACCAATGGTGCATCAGACTTGGCTGTCTCAGCATTCTCCTGTGCCACCGCTGGCACTACCACAACGCACATTAGCGCCATGAGTAAATAAAAGAGATTTTTACGTTTCATAATATTTCCTATTAGTTTACATTAATTTTTTCTTCTCTCTACGCTCGCTCAACTTCAATGGGCGTGGCTCGTGGCTCAAAATCTCATCGATAAGTTGCAGACCCTTCACCGTGGAAAGACCTCGAAGAAAGTTTACCACCATAGCACTAAATGCCTCCTCGCGAGTCACCTCATCGGGAATCATCACATTATCATCCCTTAGAAGCACACCTGATGTTGTAAAGAACAGGCGAGCCATCAACTCAACATCAATATTAGGGTCAATATAACCCTGCTCCAAACACTTCTTAAGAGCATACTGCAAACCCGCCAATCCTTGCTCAGCGTGGGCTCGTTGCACCTTCTCATAGACATGAGGATAGAACTTCTTGAGATTAATCATCAATCTCTTCTCCATATCCTCCACCTCGCCATTATTGCAGAGCAAGCGAACACTCTTGAGCAGTACCTCAAGCATATTGTCACAGCCCACAACCTTCTCTCCAACGAGTTTCTGACGCTGCTTAATCATGTAAAGAACGCTCTCGCTCAACAGCTCCTCCTTGTCGCCAAACATCTCATACAACGTGCGCTTCGACATACCAAGGCTACTTGCAACATCGTCCATTCTGACCGATTTTACACCCACAGCCTTAATCATCTCTGATACATGTTCTACTATCTTTTCTCGTTGTGTCATCATCAATAAATTTTAGACGTGCAAAGATAGCAATAGAAAACTAAAAAACAAAAAAAGTT
>JAFPAD010000091.1 GCA_017424405.1 Alistipes sp. | reverse complement strand
ATTTTCTTTTTCTCCTGCCCTCTTCTTCCACACCTTTATGCGGGGAAATTAGGATTCCGAGAGCAAGCATAGCACCGAAATATCTTTTTAGGCGCGTTTAATACAGGTTATATCGCAAGCCAATATAGAACTTACGCCCCATCAACGGACCCCACACACTCGATGAGTTAAATGCTGGCGAGAATGGATCGGAAACATTAAGGATTGGATCCTTCTGCATGTAGTTACCAATATTCTCACAACCAACATACACCTCCACATCGCGAATCTTGCGGCTTACCTGAGCATAGAACATAGGGTACGCAGGCGAGAGTTCGCTACGAGTAATATCGCCATCAAGCGATGGGCGACGCATAGGTCCATTATATTGAGCAGTAACGTCAAATACCCAACGACGATATGGGGTTGCATATTGCACATTGAGCAATGTTTTATAACGGCTTGTGAGTGGGCGCTCGATGAGGTGGCTCACACCGTCACGCTGCACGCTAATCTTAGCATTTGTATAACGATATGTTGCGAACAAATCCAAACCCTTGACTGGTGTCCACTGGAAATCAACCTGATAAGTATCAGAGAACGACTTACCGTTGGTGTTATACACCTGAATCTGGTCATACAAATCACCACCGAACTCTTGGTCAGCCAAAACAGTATTATAGAGCTGCGTGCGGAAATAATCGAAACTAATTGTCGCATCGGCATAGCCACCGAGTTTCAAGTACTGTGTAAGGCTACCACCCACTGTAAGAGCCTGCTCAATGTCATCATTAAGGTCTGTAACCATAATCTTTCGACCCGTTGCCAACGTCCAAATATTATCGGTAAAGATACTTGCACGACGATAGCCCAAACCTGCCGAAGCACGCAACACGGTTGAAGGAGTGATGTTCCACTTGATATGTGAGCGTGGTGTTACTGCGAAATACTCATTAGGGTTATACGACGCAGCACCATCCATCTTCTCGGCATTGTTCTCGGCACCCATCCAGTCACCACGCACACCCATCACCAAAGAGAACTTTTCAGGGATGTTGTAAGTGTACTCAGCATAAACACCTGGCTCAACGTAACGCATTTGATTATTAGTATTGCCACTCCACTCACCCTTATCAGAAGAAAGAGCGCCATTAGTAGCTGGCAAAATAACTCTATTAAAAATCTTCTCGTTACTATTTGTGATCGAAGCCGAAGCTCCAAAAATCATCGACGAACGAGGAGAGAAGTAGTGAGCATACATAAGGTTAAACCACCACGCGTGGTCGTGACCATCGTAGGTATTCAAGCCAAAATAGGCGTCCTCCTTGAAATAGTTATAATCGGCAACAAAGGCGATATTTGAGCGGAGCTCCTCACCCGCAGCCTCATCATAGACCGAAGACCCCACAGGCATACCAAACTTCACGTAGGCATTCGCACCCTTGTTATCCATGTGAGAGCCGTAAACCGAAAGTGACTCGGTCATCTCATCACGCATTGATGCCTTATATCGCTTCTCACCACTCAAGCGATTCTCATCAACATACTTCCAACCCCAACGCAACTGCTCGCCGCCTTTGCCCTGATAGAGCCACTTGTTGGCGATATTAATCTGACGTGTCTCTGGCAAATCGCGGAAGCCATCATTATTCATATCATGAGACTGTGTATCCATTGAGCCGTGGGCCAAAATAACGGTCGAAAGACGCTTATCGGCAGTCAAAGGAATTGCCGACGAGAGGTTAATCTCAGGACGCAACTCACTATCGAAGTACAAGTTCAAGAACAATCGCTCCTCGTCGGTAGGCTTACGATGCTCCATGTTAATCTGACCTGTAATAGCCTCATGACCAGCAGTAACCGATGCAACACCCTTCGACACCTGAATAGAATTAAGCCACATACCTGGCGTGTAGTTCAAACCATAAGGAGCGCTCAAGCCTCGCATCACGGGACGATTCTCATCGAGTATCTGAGTGTATGTACCTGTCAAACCTAGCATCTTAATCTGGCGAGCACCCGAGATAGCATCACTATAACCCACAGTTACCGATGCCGAATTCTCGAAACTCTCAGCCAAAGAGCAGCATGCCATCTTACAAAGACCAGCAAACGATATTGTCTCGCCCTTCAACAGACCATCATGCTTGATGTAGTTACCAAGACCTCCCTCAACAACAACCTCATCGATTTGGGTGTCACTTACAAGAGCAAAATCAATATGAGAAACACCTGCATCAACCTTGATTGTATCGGTTCTATATCCCACATAAGCAGCCACAAGCTGGTCATAGCCCTTCACTCGATGCAACTCAAAAGCACCATCAAGCTCGGTACCGATACCTACATTTGTTCCTAACCAATAAACTGAAGCGCCAATCAAAGGCTCATTTGTCGAAGCGTCACGAACTACACCTCGAATACTCTGTGCGGATAGGCTCACGCTTATGAGCGACAATAATCCGCATAATAATATATTTCTGATTTTCATTATCTTAAGTTTGCTAATATAATTAATTACTTTAGCTGAAAAGCACGATTAATTACACTAACACTGGAGGTGCGCGCAAGGCACTATTACCCACATAATCGGAGACAAGCGTGGGTAAACAAAATTCACTATAACTGAAAACCGAGCTCACAGATGGTGCCTCCAAAGCAACCATCTTATCAGCCAAAACAGCCAACAACACTGTTTGACGCAACGAGATTTCATTTACACGAGGCTGCGTATAAAGCACCACTTCCGTAGAGTGGCTATGATTACAAGAGCATGAGTCACCGTAGGCTGTTGGGAAAACATCTTTACAGACATCTGTTGAATGAGAACAACAACCTTTGGTGCATTTATGGACATGTTGAAAATCGGTATGTTCGTCGGCCTTGTGATATTTACATTCGCATGTAAGAGCCATAACATCGCCCGCTACAAGTACGGCGACGTAGAGCACCAACATTACAAATGCTGAGAAATATCTAAATAAGCCCTTCGACATATATCTACTCAATCAACTTACACTCCTTCATTTTTTCAACCCACAACTCCGAATCACGTTGAGCCGTAGCTGCGTCAACATCATAATTTTGCTGAAGAATTGCTACAAGGTCTTGGATTGAAAAATCTGACCCAACAACACCATTCCACAAAAGCAACGCACTCTCGTTGAGTGTAATGATACGCGTTAAATCGGCTCCATAGCGCCCCTGCAATATGACCACATTCTCGCCAGCGATATTACGAACTTGATATTGTTGCTTAATCTTCATTGCAATTCATTAAAACATATTTGGTGCAAAGGTACAAAAAATTTGTTATATACCCCACTTTTTTTATATTTTTGCAGTCGATGGCAGCATTTGATTCAAATATACAAAAGAAACTACTGAAAGTCCTAAAACAATATTGGGGCTACAACGAGTTTCGCCCCGGTCAGGAGGCTATAATCCACTCTATAATGAATGGAACAGATACTCTCGCCCTAATGCCAACCGGAGGCGGCAAGTCTCTCACATATCAAGTGCCGACAATGGCAATGGAGGGTTTATGTATTGTTGTGACGCCCCTCATCGCTTTGATGAAAGACCAAGTAGACAGATTAAAGAGATTGAATATCCCAGCCGTTGCCATACATTCGGGAATGTCATTCACCCAAATCGACATTGCGTTAGACAATTGCGTGTATGGCGATATGAAATTCCTATACATAGCCCCCGAGCGACTTGCAACAGAGGCTTTTAGGCTACGCGTACAACGCATGAATGTATGTCTGATTGCCGTAGATGAGGCACACTGCATCTCGCAATGGGGATATGATTTCAGACCTTCATATTTGCGCATCGCAGAGACAAGGAAATATCTTCCCAAAGCCACGGTACTTGCATTGACAGCATCGGCAACAAACTTGGTGGCTAAAGATATTATGCACCATCTAAATTTCGAGCGTCATCACATAATCCGCAGCAGTTTTGCCCGCCCAAACTTATCGTACGCCGTACGACACACCGACGACAAAAACGAGCAACTGATGCGAGTGATAGAGAACGTTGAAGGCTCAGGTATTGTCTACATGCGCTCACGCGAAGGTTGCGAGCAACTCGCAGAACTACTGCGCAATAACGGCGTGTCATCATCGTTCTATCATGCAGGGCTGCCCCACACCGAACGCGCCATGCGACAAGAGGAGTGGACAAGCGGCAAGACTCGCGTGATGGTGGCTACAAACGCCTTTGGAATGGGTATCGACAAAGCCGACGTGAGGTTTGTTGTGCACTACACCATGTGTGATTCACTGGAGAGCTACTACCAAGAGGCAGGTCGTGCAGGACGTGACGGCAAACGTAGCTACGCCGTTTTACTTGTAGCCTCTGACGACAAGAGCAAAATCACCAAACGTTTCGAGCAGGAGTTCCCATCGCTGGAGGTAATTAAATCGGTTTACGAGAAGGTGTGCGATTTTGTTCAGATAGCCGTAGGTGACGGGTTGTATGCGTCGCTCATCTTCAATATACACGAATTTTGTCGCCGTGAAAAGATTTACATCGGCACGGTAAGAGCCGTAATGAGCCTGCTTGAGCAGAACAACTATCTCACACTGACCGAAGAGATGGAAAATCCTGCACGAATAATGTTTTGCATAAGTCGTGATGACCTATACAAGATTCGTGTCGATAGAAACGATTTGGATCACATCATTCGCACAATACTTCGTCTATATGATGGTGTATTCACCGAATTCCGAGCCATTGACGAAAACCAGATTGCCGCCATCAGTGGCTATACGCTGGAACATGTGAAGGAGCTTCTGAAACGTATGTGGCAGATGAGAATCATTCGTTACATACCAGCCAACACTTCGCCCATATTATTCTTCAACGAAGAGCGCTT
>JAFPAD010000090.1 GCA_017424405.1 Alistipes sp. | reverse complement strand
GTTGTTTGGTACAACTATTCAAGAGAATATCAATAACGGAATGTGGAATTATGGTGCAGCCTTGTCGCTCATTATGTTGGTTCTCATCTTTGCGACCAACCTCTTTAGTGACGGTGAGGAACAAGCCGCAAATGAAGGTATTATCTGATGAAGAAGTTTTTTGCACAAGCATATCTGTGGCTCTTGCTTGCCATGTTGTATGCGCCCATATTGATTATCGCAATCTTCTCCTTCACCGAAGCTAAGGTTTTAGGTAATTGGACAGGATTCTCGACAAAGCTATACACCTCATTGTTTTCGGGCGGTGTGCATCACTCTTTGTTACATGCCATCGAGAACACATTTATCATCGCTATCGTGTCGGCGGCTGTGGCTACTTTGCTGGGAAGTGTGGCTGCGATAGGTATCTTTAATTTGCGCAATCGCAAGAAGATGGTAATGAATACGCTGAATAATATCCCGATGCTCAATCCCGATATTATTACAGGCATTTCGCTCTTCCTGCTGTTCGTAAGTTTGGGTGTGACGCAAGGCTATACAACGGTAATATTGGCACACATCACATTCTGTACGCCATATGTAGTGTTGTGTGTCATTCCTCGTTTGCAGCAGATGAATCCTAACATCTACGAGGCTGCTTTGGATTTGGGAGCTACACCATGGCAAGCACTATGCAAGGTGCTCATTCCCGAAATTAAGCCGGGCATGATTAGTGGATTTATTCTTTCGTTCACGCTCTCAATCGACGACTTCGCCGTTACAATTTTCACCATAGGTACAGGCGGATTGGAGACTCTTTCAACCTACATCTATGCCGATGCTCGCAAGGGAGGTTTAACCCCTGAGCTTCGTCCTTTATCGACAATCATATTTGTAACGGTATTAATACTGCTTATTATAATCAATGTACGCACACAGCGTGTCCAAAAGCAAAAAAACATTAAATAATGAGGGGAATATTTAGAATCATAACCGCTGCGTTGATGCTTGTGATGGCAGTGGGGTGTTCTCAAGATAATGAACGAGCTTCAATATTAAAGATATATAATTGGGCCGATTATATCGACGAGGATTTGTTAGGCGAGTTTGAGGAGTGGTATAAAGAGCAGACCGGCGAGGAGGTAACGGTGATATATCAGCTCTTCGACATCAACGAGATTATGCTTGCCAAGATTGAACGAGGCAAAGAGGATTTCGACGTGGTGTGTCCTTCAGAGTATATCATTGAACGTATGCTGAAGAACGATTTGCTGCTACCTATTGACCAGAATTTCGGCTCTACACCCAACTATATAGAGAACATATCTCCATACATTCGCGATGTATTTGCTCGCATTGATGGTAATGGTAAAAATCCTAACGACTATGCCGTAGGTTATATGTGGGGCACAACTGGTTTTTTGTACAACCCTAAATATGTTAGCCGCGAGGAGGTTAGCTCGTGGAGTGCGTTGTGGAACCCAAAATTCAACAAGAAACTCCTTGTAAAAGATGCCTTCCGTGATGTTTACAGTCCATTGCTTATCTATGCCAATTATGATAAGATTACAAGCGGCGAAGTCGAAATCGACCAGCTCATGCACGACTCTTCCGATGAGGCGATCGCTGTGGTTGAAGCCTTGCTAAAAAAGACTAAGCCATACGTAGCAGGCTGGGAGGCTGATTTTGGCAAGGAGATTATGACTAAGGAGAAGGCATGGCTCAATCTCTCTTGGAGTGGCGATGCTGTGTGGGCAATTGAGGAGGCTCGTGCCGTAGATGTAGAACTTGACTACGTTGTTCCCAATGAGGGTAGTGTTGTGTGGTTTGATGGTTGGGTAATTCCAAAGTATGCCAAGAATATCAAGGCAGCTTCATATTTCATCAACTTCATGTGTATGCCCGAGAATGCCATTCGCAATATGGACGCATCGGGATATGTCAGCAGCAACGGCTCTCAAGAAGTTATGGAGTACATGTCGGAGGCGGCCATTGATTCGGGTTATGAGGAGACTCAAGACTTGAGTTACTTTTTTGGCGAGGGTGCCGACAGCGTTGTGATAAATCCTGTGCTATATCCTGACAAGAGTGTTATCGAGCGCTGTGCAATGATGCATGATAGCGGTGCGAGAACAGAAGCTCTGCTTGAAATGTGGTCGCGAGTAAAGGGTGATAATCTAAATAATTGGATGGTGATCGTAATCCTATTATCGTTTGCAATTCTACTCGTTGTAGGTATCATGCGAAAGGTAAAACAACGTCGCCAAAGACGCAGAAGATGGTAAAATAAAAATCCCGAAGTTTAACGCTTCGGGATTTCTTTTTTTGGTATTACTTTGTGTGAGGAATTGGCTTGTACTGCTTCTTTTTCGAAGGCTTCAAAACTTTGTTCAATGCCTCGCAAACCAAAGGCTCCATCACTGTGCGGTAGCACTCGAGGTTAGGGTGGCAAGTGTCGTTAGACCACTTCTTAGGCAAACCAAGAACCTCGTCAGCGAGTGACGAATGGTAGTCGAGATAGTAAACCTTATTCTCATCAGCCCAAGCCTTGATAAGTTTGTTAAGCTCCACGATTGCTGGACCCGGTTTAAGGTCACGACGCCAGCTGAATACTGATGTTGGAGGAACAGAGCAGAGGATTACCTTGATATCGTTAGCCTGAGCAAGCTGCACCATTGAAATGATGTTGTTGAGAATGTTCTCGTGAGAGATTACACCGTTATTCTCGGCAATATCGTTTGTGCCAGCCATGATAACTACACATTTTGGGTTGTGAGCCAACACGTCAGGACGGAAACGGCACAACATCTGAGCTGTTGTCTGACCGCTGATACCACGACCAACAAGGTTGTTCTGCTTAAAGAACTCTGGGTCATGATATGCCCAACCCTCAGTGATAGAGTTACCCATAAATACAGCATCTGGACGAGTTGTTACCTGCTCGTTCTCCTTAGCGAAACGACCAAATCCAGCCCAATCGTGCTTCTGAGCCATTGCATTTGCAGCAAAAAGGCACACTGCAAGTGAAAGAATTAGTTTTTTCATAATGTGTTTTATTAAAATTTAGTAGTGTTCTAATTTATACAAATGTATACAAATGTATAAAAATATATCGAAACAATAGGCTGTTTGAGCGAAAAATGTTAATTTTGCTCGTTAAACAAATTAAAAACGACAACTGATGGATAATTTTGTAGCAACTAAGTATACGCTCAAATGCGTAGCCACAGAGCATGAGTTCGAGGACGCTGGTTGGGCTTTAGAGGATAAGGAGTGCCAAGAACCATCGTTGGTGCGTGCCATATATGCTAAGAAAAAGCTGGAACTCAAAGGTGAGGATTATGGCTTGTACACATTCTGTGATTGGCTTCCTGTAAAGCGCATGCTTAAGGGCTCGGCTACGCCTGTCACATTCAAAAGTGAGGCATTGGCAAAGCATCTCGAACTTAGTAACCTCTATATCACTATAAACGGCTACTCTCCTAAGCATGGTGCAAAAATGACGACAGGCTCGTTCAAGGAGACTGAGGCTTACAGCGTATGCGGTCGCATGGGAACTGCCGAGAATCGCATTTTGGTGGTAGCATCTGCCGGAAATACAGCTCGCGCCTTTGCGAAGGTGTGTTCCGAAAATAATATTCCATTGCTACTCTCAGTGCCTGCCGATAATCTGTCGGCAATGTGGTTTGAGAAGCCTATAAATCCATGTGTCAAGCTCATTTGCTGCGAAAAGGGTGGTGATTATTTCGACGCCATTCATTTGAGTGACCTTGCTCTCAAGTCGCCAATGTTCTATGCCGAAGGGGGCGCGAAGAATGTAGCACGTCGTGATGGTATGGCTACAACAGTACTTTCAGCCGTTACTACCATAGGACGCATACCTGATTACTACTTCCAAGCGGTAGGCTCTGGAACGGGCGCTATTGCGGCATGGGAGGCAAATATGCGATTGATTGAGGACGGCTCGTATGGAACGAACATCATGAAACTCATGGTATCGCAGAATGCACCATTCGTACCTATGTTCGACGCGTGGAGGGCCGACTCACGTGCCATGTTGCCATATGCCGCAGATAAGGCTCGTCGTGATGTGGAGATTATTGATGCTAAAGTGCTTTCCAATCGCCGACCACCATACAGCATCAAGGGAGGTTTATACGATGCCTTGAAGGCTACAAATGGAGAGGTGTTAGTTGCTACAAATGCCCAAGCTCGCAAGGCTGCTAAGTTATTCGAGCAGTTGGAGGGTGTTGATATTCACCCTGCGGCAGCAGTTGCTACGGCAACGCTTATCAAGGCTGTTCAAGATGGCAAGGTTGAAAAAGATGCAACCATCATGCTCAATATTACAGGCGCAGGTGAGGCTCGTTTTAAATCAGAGCATCAGATTTATATGCTTGAGCCATCAAAGGTATTTCCTCTTGATGCCGAGGCTGACGATGTGATTGCCGTTGTTGAGAGTCTGTTTTCTGAAAGTGTAAATAAGTAATAATTTATAATAGATAAGAAACGATGTTATATCCAATTAAATTTATTCCTCGCTTGAAGGAGCGTTTGTGGGGAGGGAAAGAGTTGCTCGCTAAAGTAAAAGCTGGCAAAGGTGTGAAGATTGATGCTTCGAAGGCATATGGCGAGAGCTGGGAGTTGTCGGCTGTTGCTGGCGATGAATCGGTTGTTGCGAACGGTTTTTTGAAAAAGAATAATATCGAAGAGATTACCGAAGTTTATATGGGTAATTTGGTAGGAGAGAAGAACTACGACCGTTTTGGTTTAACATTTCCTCTTCTTATCAAGAGCCTCGATTGTAAAGATGTTTTATCGGTACAGGTACACCCCGATGATGAATTAGCCGCAGAGCGCCACGAGTCATATGGCAAGACCGAAATGTGGTATGTATCAGGTTGTGAAGAGGGCGCAGCCTTGTATGTTGGCTTTAAGGATACTTCTCTCACTCGCGAAGAGTATCTACAAGCTCTAAACGAGAATCGTTTGCCAGAAATAATGAATCGTGTGGAGGTGAAGGTGGGAGATGTATTCTTTATTCCTGCGGGTACTGTTCACGCTTTAGGCAAGGGCATTGAAGTAGTTGAGATTCAGCAGACTTCTGATATCACATATCGCATCTACGATTGGGATCGTGTCGATGAGAATGGTAATGCTCGTGAGCTACACACAGCCTTAGCGGTCGATGCCATCGACTTTACAAAAGATGGTGACTCTTGCCACATCAAATATCAAAAGCAGACTAACAAGTCGGTGAAGATGGTTGATTGCCCATATTTCACAACAAATATTATCGACCTCGAGGGCGAGAAAGAGTTTGACTATGCGTCGTTAGATTCGTTTGTACTCTACATCTGCACCGAGGGAGAGGCTGAGGTAAAGATGGGTGAGCATTGCGAAAAACTATCGCCATACGAACTTGTAATGATTCCCGCCGAAGCCGATTCTGTAACTCTCGGTGGCAAGGCGACAATCTTGGAGGTTTATATTAAATAAAACCTCGCTTCATAAAAAAGATAAGGAGAATCTTCATTAGGAGATTCTCCTTCTCTTTGTATCATTACCTAATCCAAGGATTACTTTTTTCTTGCCGTAACACCGACCTTCACTCCCGGATAACTCGAGATGATACTTGCCACCATTTGCAGCACTGTATTCTCCTTGAATTGTTTCGACTGCGAAGCGATTGCAATAAGTTGCTGAGCATCAAAGAGCACTGTTACTTTGCCGTCTTTTATT
>JAFPAD010000089.1 GCA_017424405.1 Alistipes sp. | reverse complement strand
ATTACCTTTGTCAGTGCAATGATAGAAAAACAAGCGTTCTTTGTGGCTGTTGTAGGGTATGTGCAAGAGATTAAAGATGCTATTTCTACCAACTTTCCCTTCCATAAAAAGGCAACGGATAGGTAGCAATTCTTTCTCTAATCCCCACCATATACGGCTCATTCTGCCGAAATTAACAATATGGTGAGGTAACACAAAAATGGTATATGTACCAACCACTTATCAAATTTCACCCTCATCCTGCCATTTTTACGCAAGTTCTTCGTATCTTTGTAGAAATACTCGTATAGGATTAAGGCATGAATAAAGAGAGATTGATATTTGTAACCAACGACGATGGCTTTGCGGCAAAGGGTTTTGCGGCAGCTATCGAGGTGGCACGTGAATTTGGTCAGGTTGTGGCGGTGGCTCCGGCAGCGCCTCAGAGTGGACGTAGTCAGGCAATCACCATGTATGACCCCATATTTTTGGAACTAAGGCACGCCGAGGAGGGTGTCGAGATATACTCGTTTTCAGGTACACCGGTCGATTGTGTGAAGTTCGCATTTGACCATCTGCTTAAGGATCGTCGTGTCGATTTGGTTATCTCGGGCATTAATCACGGTTCTAACTCAGCCATAAATGTACTCTATTCGGGTACTATGGGTGCCGCTATCGAGGGCAGTTTCTACGGTTGTCCATCGGTGGGTTTGTCACTCACCGACCATGACCCTAACGCCGACTTTGAGGCTGCGAAGGAGTATGCTCGTTCTATCATTGCGTCGGTGCTTGCTACGCCCGACAAGAGTGGTGCTCCGTTGTGCCTGAATGTGAATGTGCCCAATATTGAGCGTGAGCAGATTCGAGGCGTGAAGGTGTGTCGTCAGTGTCGTGGCATTTGGCGCGAGGAGTTCTATCGTCACGAGGACCCACGAGGAAAACCATATTTCTGGCTTACGGGCAGCTATACCAACTACGAGCCTGAGGCTATGGATACCGATGAGTGGGCTCTGCAGAACGGATATGTGGCTGTTGTGCCTGTGCAGATTGACATGACCTCGTACCCGCAGATGTCCTATTTGGAGAGAGTTTTGAAGTAACAGCCTTAACGGCATACCGAGTGCTATAATAATTTAATCAGCAGGTATTATGATGGTAAAAGTGTTGTTGTATTTGGCGATAATCGTACAATTTGTTGCGATGTACTATGCCATACGTTTGGTGCGTGCCACCAAATATAGTGCTATATGGATACTTTTCATCATCGGTTTTGTGGTGCTGGCAGCTGAGCGTGTGTTGCAGCTCCTCTCGGCGTATGGTTTTCAGGTGTCGGTATGGACAATCGTGTGGCACGATATAGTGGTGTCGTTGTGCGTATCGATAGGTGTTGTGCTACTCGATAAGCTCATCATCTATATCGAGCGTTTGAACAACCATCGCCAGCTCACCAATAAGCGCATTATGACCGCCGTGCTTCGCACCGAGGAGAGAACGCGTGCCAACTTCTCCAAGGAGTTGCACGATGGCTTGGGTCCATTGCTCTCGTCGGCAAAGATATCGCTCTCGGCACTTGCTCATAGCGAGCATGATGCTGCGCGCAAGGAGATTTTTGATAATACGTTGCACGTTATCGAGGAGGCTGTCAATTCGTTGCGTGAGATTTCCAACAACCTCTCGCCTCATGTGTTGGCTGACTTTGGCTTGGCACGAGGCATTCAGAATTTTATCGACCGTTCGGCATCGTTGCACAACGTGAAGATTTCGTTCACGACCAACCTCAAGAGGAATCGTTACAACACCGATATCGAGGTCGTGTTGTATCGTGTTGTGTGCGAGCTGATAAATAATTCACTTAAACATTCAGGGTGTAGTGAAATCCACTTGTCGCTGTCGGTTGTGGGCGATGAGCTTGAGTTGCAGTATCGCGACAATGGAAGGGGCTTCAACCCTCAGGCTATGATTGAGTGCGGTATGGGCTTGTCGAACATCAATTCGCGCATCAACACTCTCAACGGCGAGCTTGACATAACCTCGTCTAAGGGCAAGGGTATGCAAGCCTCGGTCAAGGTTAATGTGCGAGGTGCACTGAAGACAGTGGAGAAGCCTCTGCCACGTAGGGGTTTGCATCGTCGCAGGAAAGTAGGTGAATGATATGATACGTGTAGCATTGGTTGATGATCACTCGCTTTTTAGGCGAGGCATGAAACTACTTCTGTCGTCGCACCCCGACATCGAGGTCGTTGTGGAGGTTGCCAGCGGAGAAGAGTTTCTCGACGTGGTTGGTCACACCTCGCCCGATGTGGTGTTTATGGACTATTCCATGCCGGGCATGAATGGAGCCGAGGCAACCGAGCGAGCACTTACGATGCTCCCCTCGCTGAAGGTTATTGCCCTTTCGATGTATGGCGAACATGCCTACTACACTCGCATGATGGAGTGCGGAGCTAAGGGTTTTCTGCTGAAGGATTCTGAATTCGATGAGGTTGTCGAGGCGGTGAAGAGTGTGAATGAGGGAGGAACTTACTTCAGTGCCTCGTTGCTTGAGTCGTTGTCCCATTCGATTAAGCGCACTTATAAATCACAGTTGGGTGTTGCTGAAGAGGACCGCCTCTCGGAACGTGAGATTGAGATCTTGGTAGCTATATGTCGAGGTCTTTCCACTCAGGAGATTGCCGATGAGTTATACATCTCGAAGCGTACGGTGGATAAGCATCGTGCCAATATATTGGATAAGAGCGGTTGCAAGAATACTGCGAGTTTGGTCGTATATGCCATTAAGCATGGCTTGGTAGAGTTGTGATATGAAGTTATGGGAATACATATCATGGTCGTGGCGTGCCACCGAGGGGTTGCGTATGCGACTTTTGGCGCAGGTCGTCGTGGGTGTGGTGCATGTGGCGCTATCGCTCTGCTATGTGTGGACGAGTAAGCAACTTGTCGATATAGCCACAGGCAGGGAGCAGGGTAGTATAATTCTATATATAGGTTTGATGGCGGGGTGTTTGGTCATGCAAATTATGTTGTCGGCATTCTCGTCACGTCTTGAGGTGGAGTCGGAGGTAGATTTAAGAAATAGAATGCGCTACCGCCTCTTCTCGCATGTGATGGATGCAAGTTCATTCAATGGTAAGAGATTACATACGGGTGATATAATGAACCGCCTGCTGGAAGATGTGGATAATATAGCCAACACGCTATGTGTGGTTGCCCCTCAATCGCTTGTAACGTCACTCCAATTTGTCGCGGCGCTTGTGTTTTTGGCTGTGCTGGATTATCGTTTAGCGGTTATCGTAGCTTTTGTGTTGCCATTCTTTATGTTGCTGGGTAGGGTGTATGCTCGTCGCATACGTCAATATACGGGCGAGATACGTAATATCGACTCTAAGGTGCAGTCGCACATTCAAGAGTATATGCACCATCGCACGCTTGTGGCATCGATGGAGTACACCCCTCAGGTGGTTGAAGACCTCGAAACGATGCAGAACAATCTGCGCGAGAAGGTTATGCAACGTACGGGCTTTACGCTCTTTTCGCGTAAGATGATGCAAGCAGGCTTCTCGGCTGGTTACATGGCAGCCTTCGTGTGGGGCGTTCTTGCGTTGCGTGCCGGCGCAGGCTATGGTACGATGACCGCATTCATGCAACTCGCCGGACAGGTGCAGCGCCCAATGATGGAACTTAGCCGTCAGTTGCCAAGTTTTATCCATATCTCTACGTCGATTGACCGCTTGGCGGCTATCATATCATTGCCTAAGGAGTCGCATGGCGAGAGTGTGGATATGGGTAAGGAGGTCGGCGTAAGGCTCAGCGATGTCAGCTTTGCCTATGACAAAGGCGAGAATGTCATCGAAAACTTCTCGTTCGACTTCACTCCTCGAAGCATCTCCGCTGTGGTAGGACATACGGGTGCAGGTAAGAGTACACTCATGCGTATGATTTTGGGCTTTCTGTCGCCCGATAAGGGGTCGTGTCAATTCTATAATGCTACCCACTCTGCCGCAGCCTCTCCCCGCACGCGATGTAATGTGGCTTATGTGCCGCAGGGTAATTCGCTCATCAGTGGAACGGTGCGCAGCAACTTATTGCTTGGAGATCCCACAGCCGATGAGGGGCGTATGCGCGAGGTGTTGCATATTGCAGTTGCTGATTTTGTATTCGACCTTCCGCAGGGGCTCGACACGTTGTGTAACGAGGCTGGTGGAGGCTTGAGTGAGGGTCAGGCGCAGCGTATAGCCATCGCACGAGGTTTGCTGCGTAGTGGTGAGGTGCTTTTGATGGATGAGCCTACCTCGTCGCTTGACACCGCCACCGAGACCCTTTTGCTGCAACGCCTCTCTTCGTATGCCTGCAACAAGACCATCATCATGGTCACGCATCGTCCTCTGCCAGATGGCTATTGTCACAACGTGGTGAATCTCGATATGGCGTAGGGTGCGCATCGACTCAACACTAAACTATATAATTCCGAATAAAAAAGGCTGTCACAATCTATGTTGGACAGCCTTTCTGTTTAGTATCTTATTACGTTTACTTTCGTGACTCCTTAGCCTCGATACACTCGGTAGTGTGAGGAACACGCATTAGACGCTCCTTAGGAATGAGCTTACCTGTGGTTTTGCAGATACCATAGGTCTTGTTCTCAACGCGTACCAACGCCATCTCGAGGTTGCGAATGAACTTCAACTGGTGAGCAGTCAAGCGACTTGTTTCCTCCTTCGAGAGAGTTGCAGCACCCTCCTCCAACACCTTGAATGTAGGAGATGTGTCCTGCGTATCGTTAGAGTGCGTGATATCCTGACGCAACAACTCATAATCGGCTTTCGCCTGCTCGAGCTTCTTAAGGATAATCTCCTTAAACTCCGCCAACTCGCTATCGCTGTATCTAGTTCTGTCGTCTGCCATAATCGTAATATTTTTAATGTTGTAATGTAAAGATAAGCTATTTTTTATTAATAAGCAAATCTTTACATTAAAATATCACCTCCGACTTATAGTCGAGTGACAGCAATCACCAAAGGCTCGTCATCAACATCGCTGTTTACAACAACGCCACCCTGAGGCTCGGTTGTAGCCTTAACCTCTACGGCAAGAGTCTGCGAAGCGATGTAAGATGCAAACTGCTCGATGGCACTTGCAACAATCTCCTTAGCCTCAATCTCGACATTGATTTTGTCAGTCACCTCGAAGCCAGCCTCCTTACGAATGTTCTGTATACGGTTAATCAACTCACGTGCCACACCTTCCTTGCGCAACTCCTCGGTTACGGTGATGTCGAGTGCTACGGTGAGCTTACCCTCCGAAGCTACCAACCAACCTGGCATATCCTCCGATGTAATTTCGAAGTCGGCAGGTGTCACCACAACCTGTTCGCCTGCAAGGTCGAGAGTAGTCTCGGCAGCTGACTCGATGGCTGCAATCTGCTCCTGTGAGAATGTTGCCGCCATAGCCGCCATCTGCTTTGCGAGCTTCGCGTAACGCTGGCAGAAGTTCTTGAAGTTGAGCTTTATGCGCTTGGTGATGATGCCTGTTGTGTCGCTCAAGAGCTCTACGTCCTTCACATTCACCTCACCCATAATCAAGCCCTTCACCGACTCAATGTGGCGAGCCATGTCTTGGTCGAGCACCGGAATGAGAATCTTTGTGAGTGGCTGACGCACCTTGATGTTCACCTTGCGACGCAAAGCCAACACCATTGAAGATGTCTTCTGTGCGATGTCCATAGTCTGCTCCAAATCGCTGTTGATGAGGCTCTCGTCTGCCACAGGGAACTGCGACAAGTGAACCGATGTCTCGCTGTGACGCTTGCTCAAGGCATTCAAGTCGCAGAAGATGCGGTCTGAGATGAATGGTGCGAATGGTGCTGCGAGCTTAGCTACGGTCTCCAAACAAGTGTAGAGAGTCTGGTAAGCAGCGAGCTTGTCGTCGCTCATGCCGCCACCCCAGAAACGCTTACGGTTCAAGCGTACGTACCAGTTCGAGAGGTTCTCGTTCACGAACTCCTGAATAGCACGTGCCGCAGGTGTTGGGTCGTAGTCGTTCAAATATGTTGTTACGTCCTTGACCAAAGTGTTCAATAACGAGATAATCCAGCGGTCAATCTCTGGACGCTCCGCAACAGGAATCTCCTTCTCCTCGCCAGTGAAACCATCTACGTTGGCGTAGAGAGCGAAGAATGAGTATGTGTTGTAGAGTGTGCCGAAGAACTTACGACGTACCTCGTCCACGCCGTCCTTGTCGAACTTAAGGTTGTCCCAAGGCTGCGAGTTTGAAATCATATACCAGCGTGTAGCGTCAGCACCATAGGTCGAGAGTACCTCGAATGGGTCGATGGCATTGCCCAAACGCTTCGACATCTTGTTGCCGTTCTTGTCCAACACCAAACCGTTCGAGATGATGTTCTTGAATGCAACCGAGTCGAACAACATTGTTGCGATGGCGTGCAATGTGAAGAACCAACCACGTGTCTGGTCCACACCCTCGGCGATGAAGTCGGCAGGATATACATCTTTGAAGTCGGCACCGCCATTCTCGAATGGGTAGTGCAACTGCGCATAAGGCATTGCGCCTGAGTCGAACCATACGTCGATAAGGTCGCTCTCGCGCTTCATAGGCTCGCCCTTCGACGATGTCAAGATGATAGAATCAACATAAGGACGGTGCAAGTCGATGTTCTCCACCGAGTAGTTCTCCTTCGACATGTCGCCCACCTTAAAGTTCTTGAATGGGTTCTCGGTCATGTTGCCCGCAGCGATTGACTTCTCGATTTCAGCCATGAGCTCCTCTACCGAGCCAATGCACTTCAACTCCTCGCGGTCCTCTGTAGCCCAAATTGGGAGTGGAGTACCCCAGAAGCGAGAACGTGAAAGGTTCCAGTCGTTCAAGTTCTCCAACCACTTGCCGAAGCGACCTGTACCTGTTGATTCAGGTTTCCACTTGATGGTGGTGTTAAGCTCCATCATACGCTCCTTCATAGCTGTGGTCTTGATGAACCACGAATCCAAAGGATAGTATAACACAGGCTTGTCGGTACGCCAGCAGTGTGGGTAGTTGTGGGTGTGCTTCTCAATCTTGAATGCCTTGTTTACAACCTTGAGGTTGATAGCGATATATACGTCGAGTGACTCGGCTGCCTGAGCCGCCGCCTCGTCATACTTGTTATCTACGGTAAACTGTGGGTCGTAAGCATTCTTCACCCAGCGACCCTCGTAATCCTTGTACGCCTCGGCATCAACGCACTCTGCAACGAACTTCTCGTCGAGCTCCTCCATCAAGTAGAACTTACCTGTGAGATCTACCATTGGACGTGTCTCGCCGCGCTTGTTAATCATAAATAGCGAAGGAATACCTGCCTGACGAGCCACGAATGCGTCGTCGGCACCAAACGTAGGAGCGATGTGTACGATACCTGTACCATCTTCTACCGTTACGTAGTCGCCCGGAATCACGCGGAACGCCTTCTCCTCGGCTGACTTCCACTCGCCATTCTCGTCGAGCTCCACAGGCTTCACCCACTGGATAAGCTGCTCGTAGTGAATACCCACCAAGTCGGTACCCTTCCAACGACCTACAACCTCAAATGGAACGAGCTTGTCGCCCACCTTGTAATCCTCCAACGCGATACCCTCAGCCTTCTTGTTGAAGTGAGTGTAGAGCAATGGCTCTGCGAGTACTGCTGTAATCTTCTCGCCGGTGTAGCCGTTGTATGTGCGTACAGCTACGTAGTCAATCTTTGGACCCACGCAGAGCGCAGTGTTCGAAGGCAAAGTCCAAGGAGTAGTTGTCCACGCCAAGAATACAGGCGTACCCCAGCCCTCCATCTCGGTCTTAGGCTCGGTGATGCGGAACTGCGCCACCATAGTGGTGTCCTTCACGTCGCGGTAGCAACCTGGCTGGTTGAGCTCGTGAGTCGATAGACCTGTACCCGCAGCTGGCGAGTAAGGCTGAATTGTGTAACCCTTGTAGAGCAGACCCTTCTCGAAGAGCTGCTTCAAGAGCCACCACAACGACTCGATATATTTGTTGTCGTAGGTGATATATGGGTCGTCCATATTCACCCAATAACCCATCTGCTTTGTCAGGTTCTCCCACACATCGGTGAACTCCATCACCGCCTCGCGGCAGGTGCGGTTGTACTCCTCGATAGTGATTGTCTTGCCGATATCCTCCTTGGTGATGCCGAGCTTCTTCTCCACGCCCAATTCCACAGGCAGACCGTGCGTATCCCAACCCGCCTTGCGGTGCACGAGATAACCCTGCTGAGTCTTGTAGCGGCAGATAACGTCCTTGATTGTACGTGCCATCACGTGGTGAATACCAGGCATACCGTTTGCTGAGGGCGGACCCTCATAAAATACAAACGTGGGATGACCCTCGCGTGTGGTGATACTCTTATGGAACGTGTCGTCAGTATCCCACTTCTTCAATACCTCGTTGGCGATGTTTGCCAAGTCGAGACCTTTGTACTCATTAAATTTCATAATGGTCTTATTTTTTGTCTATTTTGTACTCTTTTTCAGTCTCAGCTTCGGGGCTTTTCGCCCTCTATGTAGCTAAATCATGCAAAGATACAAATTTTAATTAAAAATTAAGAATTTGAAATTCTAAAATTTATCTTCGGCGCGAGATTGCCACGTCGCTACGCTCCTCGTAATGACGTGAGCGAGGATTAATCGGTAATATAGCAGTCAAACAATTAGCCCGATTCAGTCGTTACCCCCCCCCTGGAGCTATAGCGACCCAAGTCCCCCACCTGAGGAGGGGGATTTAGGGGGTGGGTCAGACTTGCATAATGGCGAAAGCCATAGGTTGTGACTACGATGTTAAAAGTTGTAACGGTAATATAGCAGTAACGTAAAGTAGAACACATACCGAAAAAAAAATCCCGACTCTCGGGAGAGAGTCGGGATTGAAAATTTATTATTCAAGAAATGAATTACTGACCAACTACTGGAGTCAACTTCTCGATAGTTGGCTGCAAATCCTGGTAGCGCTTAGCAACCTGACCAACTGAGAGAGCCTCGTCGTAGATACGAACTGTAGCAATCTTACCTGGCCAACGGTGCTGGTTTCTTAATACGCCATCACCATCAACCTTAGCTGGCATACCAGAGATACCGAATACGTCACCAACGTTGAAATTGTTTATGCCAAACCAACCACCAGCGCTTACGCCATCAATGAATACGTAAATAGCCTTAGCCTCTGCGTTGTAAGTATATACAATGTGAGAGAACTTCTCCATCTTTATGCTACCTTCTTTGTTAAAGATTGGTGCACCCTTATCACCGATAGACCACACCTGATCGCCAAGGTTATCCCATACATCGTTGTTACCACCCTTGAAAATCTGCCAGTAGTGTCTGCCACCACCACCGGTACAACGCAAGTGGATACCCCAAGTATTAGCAGCAGCTGGACGAACATAGTAGTCGCCAGGGTTGTGGTCAGCTACGCAAAGTATCTCAAATGAGAAGCCATCCTGCAACTTGCTCTTGAACTCCTCGTTTGCTGAGTAGTCGATACGGTAGAAACCGTCCTCCCACCAGTGGTTCTCAGGAGCATCGTTGAAATCTGCTACATTACCATAACCCTCAACATTTACGATTACAGTGTTGTCATTTGGATAACCTGCGATCTCCAAATCAGTCTGTGTACCTACGTTAGTAGCAGTCTTGTCAGCATTCCACTGAACGTCGAGCAATGGAGTGCTAAGAGCTGCAAGAGGAGCCTCTGAACCCTCTGGCAATACCAATGAGTTGTACTTCTCAGCAATCTCCTCCTCTGTCAAAGCCTGGTCGTAAACTTTGTACATAGCAACCTCACCGTTCCACTGCATATAGAGACCGTTGTCAATAGCTGAATAGCGACCACCGATTGTCATCCAATTACCTGGGTTGAACTCAACAACCTCAGCTTTTGTACCGCAGAGTACGCCATTGTGGTAGATATTAATAACCTGGTTGTTAGCATCGTAAATATACAAGTCGTGGTTATACTTATTAAACTCGTATGTTGCCTCTGTTGCATTACCGCTTGCAAACCAACCGCCACCGTGGTTAGAAACAAAGTTCCAAGCGTAGTTATTGCAGTAATCCTTGAATACGAAGCTGAAAGCATCAGAACCACCTGGAGACAACCACCAGTCATAAGTACTGAAAGTTGACAAAGAAACGATCTCCCAAGTGAAACCATCAGCGATAGTAGCCTTGAACTCCTCGTTTGCTGAGTAGTCAATCTTGTAGTAAGAGTGGTCTGTTCGATCGTTGTTGATACGAATGTTATCGAAACGAGCGATGTTGTTAGCATCGTAACCGCTGTGCTTGTAAACAGAAACAGCAGAACCGTCTACCAACTCAACATTAAGGTTGTAGATACCAGCATCAGTTGCAGTACCGTCCTCGTTGAACTTAACGTCAAGGATAGTCTTAGTAGGGATCTTAGCCTTAACCTCCATAACCTCAGTCAAAGCTGTAACCTCGTTACGTGAAATAACGATCTCGCCAGAGTAGTTCTTGCGAAGAGTATTGTCATACTCGTCAACTACAGCAACTGACAAACCCTTGCTGAATGTTGTAGGAGCAACGATAAACCAGAACTCCTTAGCCTCCTCAGCAGTTGCGCCAAGTGGCTCTACACCGTCCATCTTCAAAGTAATATCCTTTGCGCCCATTGTGCCCATGCTAACTGATGGAGTCTCGCCAGCAGCCAATTCGAATGCTACTGAACCAGCCAAAGACTCGTTGTTGTTACCCTTAATCTCAACGCTCTTGATACCAGCATTACCGTAGATCTTTACGCAAAGGAAACCGCACAAGTTCTTGAACTCCAACTCAGTAGCATCTTTCTCAGCAACAGCAACCATTGGGAGCTGTGCGAAATTGAAAGAGCCAGCAGCATAATTCTGCTGAGATGGAATAGATGTAGTTACCTTACCTGCAGAAGAAACACTTGAAGAGATAGT
>JAFPAD010000088.1 GCA_017424405.1 Alistipes sp. | reverse complement strand
GTCAGGCTGCTGCAACCACAGAATGCATACTCTCCAATCCCAGTCACGCTGTCGGGAATGGTTACCGAAGTAGCATTTGGTCGGCAATATACAACCGTAGTGCCATTTATACATAAACCATCAGATTGTATGACATCATATAATTCTGCTCCCCAATATCCGTTTTGCTCAGCATCTAATGAAGAATTATTAATAAAGTTATTTTTTTCAAAAATGCAATCACGGAATGCATACTCTCCAATCGAAGTCACGCTGTTACCAATAGTTACACTTGTCAGACTGCTGCAACCAGAGAATGCCCAATCTCCAATCTCAGTCACGCTGTCGGGAATAGTTACACTTGTTAGGCTGCTGCAATTACGGAATGCACCCTCTCCAATCTTAGTCACGCTGTTGGGAATAGTGATGCTTGTCAGGCTGCTGCAAAAAGAGAATGCACCCCATCCAATCGAAGTCACGCTGTCGGGTATAGTTACACTTGTCAGGCTGCTGCAACCACAGAATGCATACTCTCCAATCCCAGTCACGCTGTCGGGAATAGTGATGCTTGTCAGGCTGCTGCAATTATAGAATGCCTTATATCCAATCGAAGTCACGCTGCCACCAATAGTAAGTTTTGTAAACTGTCCGCCAAAAAATCCCAAACAATTACTATTGATAATTAACTCACCCGTGCAACCATAGAATGCACCACTTCCAATCCCAGTCACGTTGTCGGGAATGGTTACACTTGTCAGGCTGCTGCAACCCTTGAATGCACAATCTCCAATCCAAGTCACGCCATTGCCAATAGTTACACTTGTCAGGCTGCTGCAATTTTGGAATGCATAATCTCTAATCTTAGTCACGTTGTCGGGAATAGCAATCTTTTTTAAGTTAGTACAGCCATTAAATGCCGATGTGCCAATAGCAGTAATCTGATTAGGCAAAGTAATTTTTACAAGACTTTCAATGCCTGAGAAAGTGTTGTCAGCGATAGATTGAAGGCCTGTAAAGTACTTCAACTCGGTAAAAGCCAAAATCGAAGAGCCTTTGAATGCTGTGCCAAGGTCGGTAACAGCCGCAGCCTCCTCGTACGACAACTCTTCGTCCTCGTTCTCGTCCCAATGCAGGGTGCAGATAAGTTTGGTGTTCTCGTCCTGGAATTTAATAGCCCGCGTTTTGTCGGAAGGAATAACAACGCCGTCGTCAGGGTTGTTGGGGTCGTCGGGGTTGCCACCCGGCTGCTCGGTAGTGCCGCTTTCATCTTCAATGCCTCCACCCTCGGTGCAGGCAGACAACATCAGTCCGAAGACTGCCAATAAAAGAAAAAGTTTCTTCATCGTATTTATATTTTACACCATTACCACAAATGTAGCAATAATTTCTTAACCACTGCACTGAAAATTTAGATTTTTCTTGCACCGACAAAATTTCCTCGCCAAAAGTCCGTTCTCTATATGACTTGGGCGAAAAAATGAAATTATTTTCAAAAAGTGAAACAAAAAGGCTGCGCTTTGCGTAATAGTGAGAAAGTAGAGTCCGTTCACACAACTCAAGCACAAGAAGAAATTTAACATATAGGGATATGCGTCAATTAAAAATCACGAAATCAATTACCAACCGCGAAAGCGCGTCACTCGATAAGTATTTGCAGGAGATCGGCAAGGAGGAGCTCATCACTGTTGAGGAGGAGGTAGAACTTGCGCAACGTATCCGCAAGGGTGACCAAGAAGCTTTGGATAAGCTCACAAAGGCAAACCTCCGCTTCGTGGTATCAGTAGCAAAGCAGTATCAGAATCAGGGCTTGAGCCTTCCAGACCTCATCAATGAGGGAAACTTAGGTCTTATCAAGGCAGCTGAGAAGTTCGACGAGACTCGTGGTTTTAAGTTTATCTCTTACGCCGTATGGTGGATTCGTCAGTCAATCCTTCAGGCGTTGGCTGAGCAGTCACGTATCGTTCGCTTGCCCCTGAATCAGGTGGGCTCACTCAATAAAATCAACAAGGCTTTTGCTCGTTTCGAGCAGCAGCACGAGCGTACTCCATCTCCTGACGAGTTGGCATCAGAGTTGGCTCTTCCAAAGGAGAAGGTTTCTGACACATTGCGTGTTGCAGGTCGCCACATTTCGGTAGATGCTCCATTTGCTGATGGTGAGGATAACAGCCTTTTGGACGTATTGGTAAACACCGACTCTCCAAATGCTGACCGCGGTTTGATTAACGAGTCATTGGCTACCGAGGTAGATCGCGCATTGGAGACCCTCACCGAGCGTGAGCGCGACATCATCAAGTATTTCTTCGGCATCGGTTGCTCAGAGATGACATTGGAGGAGATTGGCGAGAAGTTCGACCTCACACGTGAGCGCGTACGTCAGATTAAAGAGAAGGCTATCCGCCGCTTGCGTCAGTCATCACGCAGCAAGCTCTTGAAATCTTATTTGGGATAATAGGGTAGTACTACATAATGAAAAAGTGGCGACCAAAATCGCCACTTTTTTTTTGCTATATCCTTAAATTATCTTGTTCCGAAGATTCTATCACCTGCATCACCCAAACCTGGCAAGATGTAGTTCTTTTCATTCAAACCCTCGTCAAGCGAAGCCAAATAGATATCCACATCAGGGTGCTTCTCCTCGACAGCCTTAACACCTTGTGGCGACGCCACCAAACACATCAGGCGTATTGACTTGTAGCCATCTTCCTTCAAGCGTGAAATAGCATCACAAGCACTACCTCCGGTTGCCAGCATAGGGTCGGTAACAATCACCAGACGATCCTTATTTACTGGCATCTTGTAATAGTAGAACACAGGCAAGCAAGTCTCCTCATCACGATACATACCGATATGTCCTATTCGTGCCGATGGAATGAGGGAGGTAAGACCATCAACCATTCCAAGACCTGCACGCAAGATAGGCACAATTACAACCTTCTTACCCGAAATCTTTGGGGCATTCATCTTCTGCAATGGAGTCTCAATCTCCTCGTATGTAAGCGGGAAGTCACGTGTGATCTCATAACCCATCAACATAGCAATCTCCTTGAGTAATTCACGAAACTTCATTGTAGAAGTTCCTTTCTCACGCATAAGACTCAACTTATGCTGCACCAATGGGTGGTCAATAATATGTAAAGCCATAACAAAGTATTTAATGTTCTATGCAAATATAACTTATTTTTTCAATTACATGTAGCGTATTCTCCCCAAATTGCTTTTTTTCACAATATGTAAACCGTATTTCTCGACAGAGTTAGCAACAAATAAAAGGGGACAAAAATTCGCCCCCTTTTTTTTATCCTCATTTAGACATCATACTCCATAATGTAGTCGTCCATCACAAAACCGCAACCAATATCCGCCACAGCCTCCTCGGCTATCTTAAAGCCTTTGTGTAGGTAAACCTCGCACGCATGTTTGTTATTTTTATTCACCGTAAGATAGATTGTATCAAGATGTAACTCGCCACACAACTCTCGCATAAAATCCAAACCCATAGAGAAGATACACTTACCGCGATGCTCCTTCAGGATATAAAACTTACTCAAGAATAAACGTTCGCCCTGAGGCTGCACGCCGAAATAAGCCAATATCTCACCAGCCTCCTCGACTAAGAAATAGCGATAGCCATGAACCAACTGTCCCAACACAGCCTCATAGCTCTGAAACATCTCAATCATATATTCAACCTGCTCGGGCGTACAAAATGCCACATTTGCCTCGCGCCACACAATCTCGGCGACCTCTGTCATACGGCGAATATCTGCTTCGCCACACACTTCACGAATCCTCATAATTTACCACTCTATTGGAGTTTTTCCTACACGTTGCAGATAGGCGTTAGCCTGCGAAAAATGTTTACAACCAAAAAATCCTCTATACACTGATAGGGGAGAGGGGTGAACACTCTTCAAGATTAAGTTGCGCTGCGGATTGGCTATCTGACCCTTCTTTTGAGCATAGTTTCCCCACAACATATACACCACATTCTCCTTCTTTTGAGCTATGGCTCTCACCACAGCATCGGTGAACTGCTCCCAGCCACGACCCGCATGCGACGCCGCCTGATGAGCCCTCACAGTAAGCACCGCATTCAGCAGCAACACGCCCTGTTCCGCCCAGCGGTCAAGATTTCCCGATGACGGAATCTGCACACCCACATCTTCGCTCACCTCCTTAAATATATTTTGCAACGATGGCGGAAACTGCACCCCATCATCTACCGAAAAACACAATCCATTAGCTTGACCAACGCCGTGATATGGGTCCTGACCGATAATCACCACCTTGAGCGACTCCAACGGGCACTTATCAAATGCTCGAAATATATTCTTTCCCGCAGGATAGACCATCGTTGAGGCATATTCACCCTTAACAAAATTCACCAGTTCCGAGAAATAGGGTTTCTGAAACTCCTCCGCAAGCAACTCTTTCCAATCGGAAGCAATTTTTACGTCCATAATTGTTTTTACTTATTTCTTTTTGTAAAAGTACGAAAAAAAGTATAATTTTGGAGCACTAAAACTCGAAAAAGATGAAAAAACTACTTCTATTATTGGCTATCACCTGCGTCGCAGTACAGCCATCTGAGGCAAAAAAGCCTAAGCAGCCTAAGATTAACAACATCATTTATATGATTGGCGACGGCATGGGACTCACTCACGTGTCGATGCTTGAGCTTGAGGAGAAATATGCTCCAACATCATTTGATAGAGCCAACAACATCGCTCTCACAAGAACCTACTCGGCAAACAACCGCGTTACAGACTCTGCTGCGTCAGGCACAGCCCTTGCTACGGGTTACAAAACCAACAACGGATGGTTAGGTTTAACACCTGATGGCACAATCGTGGAGTCTATCATCGCTAAAGCCGAGAAGCAGAACTTCGCTACAGGCTTGGTGGCAACATACGCAATCCAGCACGCCACACCTGCTTCGTTCTATGCCCACGTAAACAATCGTGGCGACTACGAGAACATCACCAAAAACTTCATGGATAGCAACATCGACGTAGCATTTGGCGGTGGTATCAAGCACTTTGAAGATGTATTCAAAAAAATGGGCAAGAACCACGTCGAGGAGCTTGAGGCTAAGGGCTATAAAGTATGCAAAGATTGGAAGGAGATTGCAGCACAGAGCGCAGGTCAGGTATTCGGTTTGATTTCCGATGACAACATGCCTGCTGTTGAGAAACGTCAGCCAAACTTCCTTGCCGATGCCACTGCAAAGGCGTTAGAGATTCTCACCAACAACGTAAAGAACGAGAAGCGTGAGGGTTTTGTATTAATGGTTGAGGGTTCGCAAATTGATGGTCGCAGCCACAGCCGAGATGTAAGTGGCATTCTCGCCGAGATGCGTGACTTCAACAAAGCGATAAATGTAGCCATGGACTATGCCGACCAACACCCGGGCACATTGGTTGTCATCTGCGCAGACCACGAAACAGGCGGTTTATCAATTCCTAGCAGCAAAACCGACTTCACATTGCCAGAAAGCGGCATTGGCTACAACTTCGGCACAAGCAGCCACACAGCAGCTTTAATCCCCGTTTATCTCTATGGCGCGGGAGCCGAGCAAATCAACGGCATCATGGAGAACACCGAACTTTCATGGAAGCTGCAACGACTTATTGGCGTAGCTGAGAAATAACAAACAAAAAAATAGAAAGCGGGACTTTTTTCAAAGTCCCGCTTTTCTTATCTATCCACGATCCACTACTTCGCCTCAGCAAAATGCTTGTAGAAATAAGGGATTGTGCGAACGCCCTTATCGAACTGATCCAAGCCGTAGCTCTCATTTGGTGAGTGGATAGCGTCCTCCGACAAACCAAAGCCAATAAGCAACGACTTGATACCCAAGATGCGCTCAAAACCGCTGATAATAGGAATCGAGCCTCCTGAATAGAATGGCAATGGCTTCTTACCAAATGTATCGACAATAGCCTGCTCAGCAGCCTTATAAGCCGCCATATCGGTTGGTGACACATAAGGCGCACCGCCGTGCAGGAACTTCACATCCACCTTCACCGACTTTGGCGCAATAGCACGGAAGTGATTCTCAAACAACACAGCAATCTTCTCGAAGTCCTGATTTGGCACCAAACGCATCGAAATCTTTGCCGATGCTTTTGATGGAATAACAGTCTTTGTACCCTCTTCGATATAACCACCCCAGATACCGTTCACATCGAGTGATGGGCGCACACCCGTACGCTCGATAGTAGTATAGCCAGCCTCACCCTCGACATCATCAATATCGAGAGCCTTCTTATACTCCTCCAAGCAGAATGGAGCCTCGTTAAATGCCTTGCGCTCCTCGTCCGATAGTTCACGTACATCGTCATAGAAGCCTGGAATAGTAACCTTACCATTCTCATCAACAAGAGAAGATACCAAGCGAGTCAAGACATTAGCAGGGTTTGCCACAGCACCGCCAAACAATCCTGAGTGCAAATCCTTGTTTGGACCAGTAACTTCAATCTCCATATATGTAAGACCTCGCAAACCGCAAGTGATTGATGGGGTATCCATTGAAATCATCGAAGTATCCGACACAAGGATAATATCTGCCTTCAACAACTCCTTATTGTCCTCACAGAACTTATAAAGGCTTGGCGAGCCAATCTCCTCCTCACCCTCAAGCATAAACTTCACGTTGCATGGTAGGGTATCAGTCTCACACATCGCCTCGAATGCCTTAGCGTGCATATAGAGCTGACCCTTATCATCGTCAGCACCACGACCCCATATACGACCATCTTTAATCTCTGGCTCAAAAGGATTTGTATTCCACAAGTTGCGAGGATCAACAGGCATAACATCGTAGTGACCATACACCAACACTGTCTTTGCCGCTGGGTCGATAATCTTCTCAGCATACACCACAGGATTACCATCCGTAGGCATTACCTCGGCGCGATCAGCACCCGACTTAACCAATGCCGCAGCTAACCATTCGGCACACTTCACCATATCGGGCTTATGCTCCGACTGTGCGCTAATTGAAGGAATACGCAATAAGTCGAACAACTCATTCAAGAAACGCTCCTTGTTCTCGGTAATATAATTTTGTACTTTTTCCATTAGTTGTATTTATTTTAAGGTTTATTATAATCCACAAATATCCGACATCTCGGCAATAAATTTCTGAGCCAAAGCATCAGCCTCCTCAGCCGATTTCGCCTCGGTATAGATACGTACGATAGGCTCGGTGTTCGACTTACGAAGATGCACCCAGCTCTCGGCAAAATCAATCTTTATACCGTCAATATCTGTCACACGCTCAGCGACATAACGACTCTTCATCTCAAGTAATAGTTTATCTACATCGATAGCTGGCGTGAGCTGAATCTTATTCTTCGAGGCGTAGTAGGCAGGGTAAGTAGCACGCAACTCTGTCATCGAGCAGCCCTTCTTAACTAAATAGGTCAAGAACAACGCCACACCAACCAATGCATCACGACCATAGTGTAACTCAGGATAGATAACTCCGCCATTACCCTCGCCGCCAATGATTGCGCCCGTCTGCTTCATCTTCGCCACAACATTCACCTCTCCTACGGCAGCAGCATTATACTCTCCACCATGAGCAACGGTCACATCACTCAAAGCTCGCGAAGAGCTCAAATTTGAAACGGTATTACCCACCTGCTGCGAGAGGATATAATCAGCCACAGCTACCAACGTGTACTCCTCGCCAAACATTGTGCCATCTTCATTCACGAGAGCCAAACGATCTACATCAGGATCAACCACAACGCCCAAATCAGCACCCTCGCGGCGAATAACCTCCGATATCTCGGTGAGGTTCTCTGGCAATGGCTCTGGATTATGAGCAAACTCACCATTTGGCGTGCAGTTGAGCTCCACAACCTCGCAGCCAAGTTCCTTCAAAAGAGCAGGAATAACAACTCCTCCAATAGAGTTTACAGCATCAACTACAACCTTGAATTTACGAGCCTTAATAGCCTCCACATCAACCAAAGGCAGAGCTAAAACCTGCTGAATATGAGTAGGGTTAAAATCCTCCTGCTTGAGCACCTTTCCGATAGTCTCCACCTCAGGGAACAGGAAGCTCTCATCATCAGCCAAAGCCAACACGCGTTTACCCTCGGCATCATTCAAGAACTCGCCATTCTCATTCAAAAGTTTCAGCGCATTCCACTGCTTGGGATTATGCGATGCAGTGATGATAATACCACCATCAGCTTTGTATGTAATCACAGCCATCTCGGTACCGGGAGTGGTACACAGACCAACATTAATCACATTCACACCACAGCCCAACAAAGTGCCCTCGATTATATCGTTCACCATAGTTCCAGATATGCGAGCATCACGACCTACAACGATTGTAAGTTGCTTACCACCATGCTTTTCACTCATAAAGCGGGCATAGGCAGTTGTAAATTTAACTATATCAAGTGGCGTTAGATTATCACCTTGCGCACCGCCGATTGTTCCTCGAATACCCGAAATCGATTTGATAAGTGTCATCGTTATTATTGTTTATAAGTTATACTCTATATAAAAAAAAGCAGTTTTTTTTTGTAATTCGATGTAAATATATTACTTTTATGCCACATAAACAAAGTTAATTGGAGAAATTTTGTAGCATACCACCGAGAGTGATACCGCCTTCAGAGTTGATAATCAACACCGATGGCTCGGTTTTTCATCTTCATCTGCGACCCGAGCAGATTGCCGACACCATAATTTTGGTGGGGGATCCTGCTCGTGTGGATATGATTGCAAAATATTTTGACACCATAGAATGTCGCGCTGCTAATAGAGAATTCAACTCTGTTACGGGCGAATACAAGGGCAAGAGAATGACGGCACTCTCAACCGGCATTGGTATCGGAAACATCGATATTTCCATGACCGAATTGGACGCCCTTGCCAACATTGATTTCGCAACACGCACTGTCAAGGAGCAATTGCGTCAATTAACAATCCTTAGACTTGGAACATCGGGTGCATTACAGTCCGACATCGAGGTGGGCGACGTTGTGTTTGCTCGCACCTCGCTTGGTTTCGACGGACTACTCAGCTACTATGCTGGGCGCAACGAGGTGTGCGACTTGGCTCTTGAGCAAGCCTTCGTAAATCACACCGAGTGGGATAGTCTGATGCCTCGTCCATATTTTGTTGATGCCGACCAAGAGTTGTGGGAGTTGTTCAAAGACTCCACCACAGAGGGCATCACCATTGCCTCGCCCGGATTCTACGCGCCACAAGGCAGATGGGTTAGATTGAAGCCCGCCGACGAGCAGATGAACGCAAAGATTGAATCCTTCAGTTTCAACTCACGTCGCATAACCAATTATGAGATGGAGGGCTCGGCTATTGCAGGCTTGGCTGCTCTGATGGGACACCGCGCGGCAACTATGTGCACAATCATAGCCCAGCGCATAGCCCAAAATGCCAACACCGACTACAAACCATTTGTCGAACGCATGATAGTGATGGCATTGGACAAGTTGGCAACTTTATAGAACGCAAATTATTTAGAAAAAATAACAAAAATATATTTAATCATGAAATTTACAGTATCAAGTTCAGCACTTCTTTCGCTTTTGGCGACTACAGGTAAAGTAATCAGCAATAAAAGTTCACTTCCTATATTGGAGTATTTCCTCATGGAGCTCAAGAATGGCGAGCTCACAGTCACCACTTCAGACTTGGAGACTACACTCATTGGTTCAATCAAGGTTGACAACGTTGAGCAGGAGGGTACAATTGCTGCACCAGCGAAACTTATGCTCGATTCATTGAAGGAGTTTGCCGAGATGCCTCTTTCTATCGAGGTGAACGATACCACATGGGAGATTACTATCACATGGGCAAGCGGTCACTTATCAATCCCCGGAGCAAGCGCAGTGAGCTACCCATCTATCCAGACATTGGGTGCCGAGAGCAAGAACATCACGTTAGACGTGACAACTCTCGTAAACGGCATCAACCACACCATCTTCGCTACTGCCGATGACGAGTTGCGTCCTGTAATGAATGGTGTATATTTCGATTTCCAGCCTGAGTCATTGACATTTGTTGCAACCGACGCCCACAAGCTCGTGAAGTTTGCGGCAGAGCAGAGCAACGACTTTGCCGCTTCATTCATTCTTCCAAAGAAGCCTTCAAACTTGTTGAAGAACCTTCTTTCAAAGGAGGAGGAGCCTGTTGAGGTTACATTCGATGCAAAGAACGTATCGTTCCAGTTGGAGAACTTTAAATTGGTATGCCGTCTAATCGAGGGTAACTATCCTAACTACAACGCCGTTATTCCTAACGCTAACCCTAATAAGGTTTTGGTTGATCGAGTTGAGTTCTTGAATGGTATCAAGCGTGTTGCGGTATGTTCAAACCCAACAACAAACCTCATTCGCATGGATATCGCCAACAACAAGGTTAATCTCACAGCTCAGGATATCGACTTCTCAGTATCAGCTAACGAGACCATCTCTTGTAGCTACGAGGGTCAGAATGTTACCATCGGCTTCAAATCAACATTCCTCGTAGAGATTCTCTCAAATATCGACACACCAACAGTTGTTGTCGAGTTGGCTGACTCTACACGTGCCGGTGTATTCAAGCCTGTTTACGACGACAAGCAGTCAAGCGAGACTCTCATGCTTTTGATGCCAATGATGATTAACGCATAACGTTAAGATATGAAACTTAATCTTAAACGCCCGATTGTCTTCTTCGACTTGGAGACAACGGGCGTTGATACCGCAAAAGACCGCATCGTCGAAGTATCGATGGTCAAAGTCATGCCAGATGGCGACGAGATTGTTCGCACACGCCTAATAAATCCTCAGATGCATATTCCTGAGGATGCGACAGCTGTGCACGGCATCACCGACGACGATGTAAAGGATCAGCCTACGTTTGCTCAGATTGCCAAGTCGCTTGCTCAGTTTATCGAGGGTTGCGACTTCGGAGGTTTTAACTCAAACCGTTTCGACCTTCCAATATTGGTCGAGGAGTTTTTGCGAGCAGGTGTAGATGTAGATTTTAGAAATCGCAAATTTGTAGATGTACAAAATATCTTCCACAAGATGGAGCAACGCACTCTGGTGGCTGCCTACAAATTCTATTGCGACAAAGATTTGACCAATGCACACTCTGCCGAGGCCGACACACGTGCCACATACGAAGTATTGAAGGCACAGCTCGACCGTTACCCCGAGTTAGAGAACGACATTGCAGCTCTTGCTGCATTTTCCACTCGTGGCGAGTTTGTGGATTATGCAGGTCGCATAGTCTTCAACGACAAGGGTGAAGAGGTGTTCAACTTTGGCAAATACAAAGGATATAAAGTAAGTGAAGTATTCCAACGCGAGCCAAGCTACTACGATTGGATGATGAATGGAGATTTCCCACTTTACACAAAGAAAGTCATTACCGAGATACGACTTAGAGATAAAAAATTTTAACCCCAACGACAAATGAGCTTTTTTCAGCGAATCATAACTACAGGACTTATCCTCTCATCACTCTCAACAACAGCTGCGGAGTTAATGCCCGACATCGAGCGTTCGACTACCATTGTTTTTGTGCAGGGTACAAAGTACTTTGTTCATACTGTAAAGAAAGGTGAGACCCTGTACTCAATATCTAAGGCTTATGAGGTTAGCGAGGCAGAAATTAAGCAACACAATCCTTCGGTAGCTGATGGTCTAAAAATAGAGCAGACGCTTAGAATACCCGTTTCGGATAAGCATATAGCGAACAACGACAAAAAGCGCAAAAAGGAGTTTATTGCTCACAAAATTAAGCCAGGACAGACCCTGTACGCTATCGCACGTGAGCACAACATTTCGGTTGCAACTCTTCGCGAGGATAACCCATCAATCAACCCTCAGTCGTTGGCTGTAGGGCAGACTATTTGGGTGCGTCGCACAGAGGTAGGCTCTTCTTCCGAGAAAGAGGCTCAGGCTCAGATGGCTGAGTATACCGAAAATCTCAACAAGGCGACAAATGACGGTTATCAATACTTTGTTGTACAGCCGGGTGAGACTGTTTACTCCCTTGCGCGCAAACACGGATTGACCGAGATTGAATTTGCTGAATTAAACGACATAAGCAACGGTCTAAAGGCTGGTGCATTGATTCGTGTTCCTGCCTCAAAGGAAGATAACGTAGCTCTTATAGACAAAGCCGCCGACGAGCAAGCTCAAGATGCCGCAGCGCAACTACACTCTTCTGATGAGAATATCGTATTCCGCGCCATCGCATCGGGTGAGGAGCTAAACGTTGCCCTCATGCTTCCGATGAATATCGAGTCACGTCCAAATGCGAGCTACGTAGAGTTTTACCAAGGTTTTTTGTTGGGATTGGAAAAGCTCAAAGAGCAGGACATGGGTAAAACCAACCTTTCGGTATATAACACCGAGCACAATCCACTTAAGGTGAAGGAGATTGTTAGCGGCAACGACTTTGCAAAGACCAACCTCATCGTAGGTCCTGTGTATGAAGATGAGTTGCAGCCCGTGGTGGATTTTGCTCATCAGAATGCTGTACCTGTAGTGTCGCCGTTGGCTAATATCAATGCAGTAAAGAGTCCTGCATTGTTCCAGCTCTCGCCAGACCCAAATTGCAAGTACGACAAAATCGCAGACTTAATCGATGGCTCACGCGACATATACTTGATATACGCATCATCATTCGATAAAGAGTTCGACCAAGAGATTCAGCCTTTATTGCAGGGTAAAAGCTACTTTGCATACACCTACTCATTTGACCAAGCGTCAATCTTCACACCTAAAGATGCAACCACTCCCAGCATAGAAAATGTTGAGGATATTCTTCAGGGTGAAAGACCCGCTACATTTATTGTGTTAGCCAATGCAGAGACCGACGTTGATCGTATTCTGGGCACTCTCTCATCGGCAAAGGTATCTCGCACCGAGCGCAGCGAGGCTTGCTGCGAATACACAGTTCTTGGCTCTTCGCGCTGGGGACGATTCAGCAACATTGACCCAACAACCTATTTCAACAACAATGTTGTGATGGTATCAACATATCACGCTAAACGTGACTCGGCATTGGTGAAGGAGTTTGACAGCCGCTATATCGAGAGCTATAACATGTTGCCATCGCTATACGCATATCGCGGTTACGACACCGCTATCATGTTCTGCGGAGGCATGCGTTCCGAAATAGAATACAGCATGTTGGATAAGATATACACTCCACTGCAAACAAGTTACAAATTCTTCTCCACCGAGATGGGTGGTAAGTATATCAACCGTGAGTGGGTGCGAATCAATTACAATAGCAATTACACTATAACCTTGAAGTAGTTATGCCATCACCAACAACTAACATACCCGAAAAGACAATCGAACGACTGAGCGAATATCGTCGCACGTTGCTCTCGTGCCTTAATCAAGGCATCACCCACATCTTTTCTCATGTGTTGGCAGGAATGCATGGCATTACAGCAGTGCAGGTACGACGCGACCTTATGTTGATTGGCTTTTCAAGCGACACCAAAAAGGGCTATGATGTGAAAACATTAATCGAGTTTATCAACAACATACTCGATAGTGACAACATCATGAATGTTGCCATAATAGGTATGGGACACTTAGGTCAGGCTATCACCAACTACTTCAATGGTAAGCGTCGCAAGCTACGCATCGTCACAGCATTCGACATCGACCCTACAAAAGTAGATAGTGTCATCAACGAAATCCCATGCTTCCACATGGATCGCTTTGAGGAGATTGTCGAGCAGATGGACGTAAGCATTGTCATCATATCTTCGCCAACACGTGTAGCTCCGTCATTGGTGTTACCTATTATTAACGCAGGTATTAAGGGTGTACTCAACTTCACCTCGGCTCCACTTAGTTTCCCTCAGGGTATAGTATCCGAGAACTACGACATCACCACAATATTGGAGAAGGTGGCATATTTCGTTAAGGAGAACGAGGAGCGCGAGAATAATTAGTCTATTGCAGAGATGAGAGTATTTCGAGGCTTTGATTCTATACCCACATTCCACAACGCCGTCGCCACAATGGGTTCATTTGACGGTGTACATGGCGGACACCGCGTGCTACTGGAACGCACCAAGAGCATAGCTAAAGAGTTGGGGAGCGAGAGCGTTGTGCTCACATTCGACCCTCACCCTCGCTACGTGCTTGGCACGGGAGATGACATGAAATTACTCTCGACTATCGAGGAGAAAATATTCCTACTTGAGCATGCAGGCATTGACAACTTGATAATAATACCTTTCACGCAAGAGTTTAGCCGCACTTCGCCACAAGATTTTATCCGCAATAACATTGCCAGCATAGGCATCAGCAACCTTGTAGTGGGGTATAACCATCGTTTCGGACATCAGAAGCAGGGTGACTACAACTATCTGTCAGAGCATGGCGGCAACCTTAAAATTACAATGGTTGAGCAACAGCAGGTGGCAAGTAGCAAGGTGAGCTCTACCGTTATACGCAAGAAGTTAGAGGAGGGTGATATTGCCCACGCCAACGAGTTACTATCACGTCCCTATATCATCATGGGCAGAAGCGACAACGACGGCATGATAGATGTTGATATCAATAAACTTTTACCTCCCGATGGCATCTACACGGCAAGAGTGAATGGTGTGGAAAACTCGTTGCATATAATCAACCGCAATTTACAACTCACCAAGCTCCATGCCGAATGTGAAGTAATGATTGAATTAATATAACATAACAACAAGATTATCATGGCTTTAATATCATACGAATTCAAGACACGTGTACGTTATAAAGACACCGACCAAATGGGCGTAATGCATCACTCAAATTACATTGTGATGTATGAAATGGCTCGTACCGAGTGGCTACGCGAGATGGGACTTCCATACGCCGAGTTTGAACGCCGAGGTGTTATGTCGCCAATTATCGAAGTACAGTCGAAGTATCACTACCCAGCATTTTACGACGAGGTTTTGACCGTCAAAGTCTTCATGGACGAGATGCCATCGGCTCGCCTTTTTATCGGCAGTGAAGTATATAACGAGCAGGGTAGGCTTATCAACACAGGAAGCGTAACTCTGGGATTTATGAACGCTCAAACGCGTCGTCCTTGCCGCGCACCAGAGTGGTTTATCGAAATTATTAACGCTGAGATAGCAAAACAGAACAATGAATAAAAGCACACGAATAGCGTCAGTAGGAATATACCTACTCCTTGCTATAGCATTTTTCTTTGTAAGAGGTTGCAACTGCGAGTGGCTGATTTGCCGTCGTTTTGTAGCTATCCCAACGATATGTGCCACATTAGTAACAGCTCTCAACCACAAACGAGGCGGCTGGATTATTCCTTTGGCACTACTCATGTCATCAGCAGGAGACTGGGCAGGGGCAATGGGGGAGTTCATCTTCCAGATAGCATTTTTCGCATTAGCCCACATCTTCTATATCTCAGACTTCGCTCCAAAATGCAAATTTTCTAAAAAGCGAGTATTACCTCTTGTAGCCTTCTCAGCTGTGGTGTTACCATTTTTGGGGTATGTACTGACACACATCAACAACCAAGCCGAGTTAATCGCAGTAGGCATCTATGGAGTAATAATCTACACTATGGGATTTACTGCGATGTTGCAAAATCGCCAATATAGTTGGTTATATGCCGTTGCAGCGGTGTTGTTCATCTTCTCCGACTCGTGCATCGCCTACAACCGTTTCGTAAGTCACCTACCTCATGCCAACACCATCATCATGACCACCTACTACGCCGCACAAGGTTTATTCTGCACTCTGCACCTTTTGCGCAAGCAGAA
The DNA here is from genome assembly GCA_017424405.1 of Alistipes sp. Taxonomy (GTDB): domain Bacteria; phylum Bacteroidota; class Bacteroidia; order Bacteroidales; family Rikenellaceae; genus Alistipes. The sequence goes on along the minus strand of JAFPAD010000088.1, from coordinate 222 downwards.
ATAATCTGCCACAAGACCGTTTTTCTGCCATCATTACTGCCTACATTATGCCAATTTGACACAACAAATGCGGTGGCACATTGTTTGTTACTCTCATGCCACAGAAAATAACAACAAAAACATCATATTATGAAAAACGGAAAAATTGGAGTAACAACGGAGAATATATTTCCCGTAATCAAAAAATTCCTCTATTCTGACCACGAGATATTCCTTCGTGAG
>JAFPAD010000087.1 GCA_017424405.1 Alistipes sp. | reverse complement strand
TGGGCGTGTATGGCTCGGAGGTAGATATTAATGAGACTAAAGATGGTCATTTGATTGCAATTCATGGTGCGCGACATCGTGAAATACCCAATGTACAGAAGGCTACATTTGAACAAATCAGGTCGCTACCTCTGAAAAACGGAGAGATTGTGCCTACCCTCGAGGAGTATCTCGCACAGGCTAAGGAGTGCAAAACCACGAAGTTGATTATTGAGGTTAAGAGCCATGCCACCCCTGAACAGGAGTTGCGTGTGGTGCAGAATATATTAGCTACAGTCAAGAAGTATAAGATGCGCAAGCGTGTGGAGTATATTGCTTTTAGTAAATATGTATGCGATGCGCTTGTTGAGTATGCTCCCAAAAGAACCAAAATAGCCTATCTGAATGGTAACCTCACGCCGGCGCAGTGTCATGAGTTGGGTTATACGGGTATTGATTACAATCTGAACACTCTCAAGAAGCACCCCGAGTGGATTGAACAGTGTCACAATTTAGGAATGACAGTCAATGTGTGGACTGTAAATGACACTGCAACAATGCAATGGTTTATCCAGCAAGGTGTAGATTACATAACCACTGATAATCCGCTTGAGCTGAATCGTTTGCTCGGAAAATAGTGTGATTATTTGTTTTATAGCTGTCAATATATTCAAAATGGCAGCTTTTTTTGTTTCTTAACTGCGGTTGGAGTATCTTTGCCATCAAATTAAAGATATTGTTATGGAACTTCGATACAATCTAAATGACAGATTAAAAGCCAAAGAGTTGTTGCTTTATAGTATGCAATGGTTTGTATTGGCGGTGGCAGTTGTTATCACCTCTCTTTTTATCGCCGTGGGTTCACCTGCCGAGAGGGTGTTGTATGCGCAAAAAGTGTTTGCTTTGACGGGTGTTGCCACCATCGTTCAAGTTCTGTGGGGACATAGAATGCCTATTGTTGTAGGTCCTGCGTCGGTGTTGTTGGTGGGAATTATTACGGCTATGGCTACGCAGGGAGATGCGCTGAACACCAATAAGATATATACGTCCGTATTGATTGGAGGAGTCGCTATTACATTGCTCACCGTAAGTCGTGTTTTGGAGCATGTACAACGCATATTCACGCCTCGCATTGTCATGGTTATATTGATGCTGATAGCATTCACTCTTTCGACAACGATTAAGAACTTGATATTCCCTGCGAGCGAGCCCGAACGTTATGCTTTTGGATTGTGGTTTACGTTGCTTGGTCTGCCATTGATGGCTCTTGCTGCGGTGAAGTTGCGAGGTGTTGCTAAGTCGTTGCTGGTGCCTGTATCGTTGGGTGTCGGCTGTGTGATATACTACATGGTTTACGGCGGATTTTGGGATGTTGTGAGCCGATATGGTCACGCTGAGGGTGCGTTGCTTCTTCCTAAGCTGGAGTTTGATGGCAGTATGATTGTGGCATTCTTGTTCTGCTATGTAGCTCTGCTTATTAATGACATAGGCTCTATACAATCGTTGGGCGGTATTCTTCAAGCCGACCAGTTGCAGAAGCGTTGTCGTCGAGGTGTTGGCGTTACGGGTGTGTTTAATGTTGTAGCAGGAGCCTTTGGTGTCATAGGTCCTGTGAATTATTCAATGTCGCCGGGCGTTATAGCTTCGTCGTCGTGCGCCTCGCGCTATGCGTTGCTTCCAGCGGGCTTGGGACTTGTCGTGTGCGCTCTTGTCCCCGATTTTATTGCCGTGTTGTCGGCTATTCCTAATACTGTTATAGGTGTTATTCTGTTCTATCTTATGGGAACTCAGCTCGCTGCGGCATTTGCTATGATGACATCGAGCGGTAAGGCAATAGGCTTCGAGGATTGTCTTATCATTGGTCTGCCTATCATGGCGGCACTTATCTTCGGAATTATACCTATGCATGTTATACCGTCAATCCTGCGTCCAATCTTGGGAAATGGATTCGTTATGGGTGTTATTTTGGTCATTTTGCTTGAGCATGTGATTATAAGACGCAAGTAATATATATAAGTATATCATATTTCCCCTAATTTTTGGTCGCAAGTCTTATCTCTTTGCACATTGAACATTTGTGCATATCATTCATATTGGTTTTCTACGCTTAAAAGTGTTGTGAGATATAGACAAATTGCGCTTTTTTCTTGTGCATTTTTTGTCTGTTTAGGCTAAAAACACCCTCAAATTGCATATTGAGTGCATATTATGCATAAAAGTGCATAAAATTAAAGCTTTTAAAATGTAAGTTTTCTGCGGATTTATATTATAAATAGTAAGAAAACGACAAAAGATAGGTTCTATTATTAAAGAATGTTAAATTTATGTTAATTTTTTTTTGTTAATTATGTTTTTAACCCGTATCTTTGCCAACGTATTTTTCATTATTAGGAAGGGTGAATAAATACACAATATTTTAAGTTAAAATAAAAAATTAATGCTTATGGTTAGGAAAATTGTACTTTCTATCATTGCAGTTCTTGCAGTTGCTTTTGTAGCATTTGCACAGAATTTGCAGGTAACCGGTACAGTGACTGATGGTTCAGGCAATCCAGTTGTAGGTGCAGCTGTGTTTGTTGAGGGAACAACTGTCGGTACAACTACCGGTGTGGACGGTAGCTACAAGCTACAGGTGCCTGCTGATGGCAATCTTTTCGTATCTTTCATGGGTTATGAGGAGCAGAAGGTTGCTGTTAATGGCAAGAGCGTGGTAAACGTCGTTTTGAAGGACGATTATCAGGCAATCGACGAGGTCGTAGTACAGACCTTCGGTGAGGTGAAGAAGAAGGACTTGACTGGTTCTATCACAGCGGTTACTTCTAAGGATCTTCAAAAGATGACCGTATCATCTGTAACAAAGGCTTTGGATGGTGCTGTTGCCGGTATTCAGACATTCAGCAGCACAGGTCAGCCAGGTACCGATGCCACAATCTACATCCGTGGTATGGGTTCTATCAACGGTAACAAGGGTGCTTTGATCGTTGTTGACGGTGTGCCTTACTCTTCAAGCCTTACAACAATCAACCCACTCGACATCGAGTCAGTTGTTGTTTCAAAGGATGCTGCGGCTAACGCATTGTACGGTTCACGCGCTGCTAACGGTGTTATCTTCGTAACAACAAAGAAGGGCGCTCGCAATCAGAAGGCTAACATCACTTTCGAGGCAAAGTGGGGTTGGAACGAGATTGGTGTGAAGGAGCACGAGACAATGAACCCAGCAGAGTACATCGAGCACTTCTACTTAGGTTTGCACAACTACGGTAGATTGAACGGTATGGATGTTGCTGCGGCTCACGGCTTGGCACAGGAAAACTTGTATGGTTTCTTGGGTAACAGTGGTTATGGTTATATGCCATACTCTATTCCTGAGGGCTTGTCAACTCCTATCGACCCAACAACAGGTAAGATTCACAAGGATGCTAAGTTGCTCTACTACGATAACTACGACGATTACCTCTTTACAAAGCAGTTCCGTCAGGAGTACACTGTTAGCGTAAGCGGTGGTAACGAGCGTATGGACTACTATGTATCAGGTAGTTTCTTGGAGGATCCTTCTTACATCATTATGTCTGAGTTCAAGCGTTACTCTGGTCGTGCAGCATTCAACGCACAGGCTACAAAGTGGATGAAGTTGGGTGCTAATGTTGCTTTCACTCGTCGTGATACAGACAACCCTGGCTTCGGTGAGGGTGCTAACACTGGTAACGCATTCATTTGGACTGCTTGGCAGTCACCATTGGTGCCTTACTACGCACGCGACCCACAAGGTAACATCCGCCTTGATGAGAATGGCAACAAGATTTATGAGCACGGTTATGGTTCAACAATAACTCCATTTGGCCCTGCTGTTGACGCCTTGAACTTTATGATTGATTGTAATCCTGAGCAGATGTTCTCTAAGGACATCAACAACAATATTCGTGACAACATCTTTGCAAATGCTTATGTTGACATCTCTTTCTTGCAGGACTTCAAGTTCACTGCCAACATCACATTGGACAATGTATATGCTGCTTACACATATTAATCTAACAACGCGTATGGTTCAACAGCACAGCCAGAGTACAATGGTGTCGTAGAGAAGATTGCCAACAACTATATGTCGTTGAATACTCAGCAGTTGCTCTCTTACAAGAAGAACATTAACAATGTTCACGCTATCGACGCAATGATTGGTCACGAGTTCAGCAAGGACGAGGATATGACAATCGACGCTTATAAGAAGAATGTATTCTATCCTGGTATTCCTGAGTTGGGTAATGCTATTCAGCCTTACAAGGATGGTGCTACATCTGAGACTATTCGTTCTGCTATCGAGGGTTACTTTGCTCGTGCAAACTACTCTTACGACAACCGTTACTCAGTATCTGCATCTTACCGTTACGATGGTACTTCAATGTTTAAGTACAATATGTGGGGTCACTTCTGGTCAGTAGGTGGTGCTTGGACACTTTCAGAGGAGTCTTGGGCTAAGGATGCTGAGTGGCTTGATAACTTGCGCGTACGCGCTACTTACGGTGTGTCAGGTAACCGTTTGAACGATACGTATCCTTACACTAACCTTTGGGGTATCTCTGAGATGAACGGTCAGCCTACAATCTCACAGTCAACAGTTGGTAACCGTGACCTTAGTTGGGAGCGTAACAAGCAGGTTGACTTGGGTGTTGACTTCCGTTTCTGGAATCGTGTTTACGGTTCGTTGGATTACTACAACCGTCGTACTCACGACCTTATTTGGAAACGTCCAACTCCATCTTCAACAGGTTTGTCATCTCGTTTGGAGAATGTGGGTATTTTGCAGAATCAGGGTTTTGAGTTCGATGTTACAGTTGACCTTATCAAGAGTAAGGATGTATATTGGAACATCAACCTTAACGGCTCTACATCAAACACTGTATTGATTGACTTCCCTTCAGAGTTGGGTAACCCAGCACTTGGTGGTGACTATATTTCTGGTGACTATCTTCGTGGTAAGGGTAAGCCATACTACAACCTCTACTTGTTCGACTATGCAGGTGTAAATCCTGAGAATGGTAATGAGATGTTCTGGAAGGAGATGAAGGATGCTGACGGTAAGGTTGTAGGTCGCGAGAAGACTGAGAACTATGGTGAGGCTACACAGTACGAGATTGGCGATGCTATGCCAGATTTGATTGGTGGTATCCGTACAACATTCCGTTGGAGGAACTTGGATTTCTCTGCCCAGATGGCTTATCAACTTGGAGGTTTGCAGTGGGATGGTGCTTCTGCTAACCTTTACAACCCTTGGCGTCCAGGTTTCGCTATATCAGACGACTTGGCGGGCAACACTTGGACTCCTGAGAATCCTAACGCAGAGTTCCCAATGGTTGTTTACAACAAGAAGATTGATCGCACTTACTCAACTGCGTTGTTCCGTAAGGCATCTTATTTCAACTTGAAGAATATCAATGTAGGTTACACATTGCCTCAGAAGTGGACTTCTAAGATTGGTGCGCAGTCATTGCGTGTATTCTTCAATGCCGACAACTTGTGCTTCGTTTCAGCACACGACGGTTTCGACCCTCGTGCTGGTTACACAGGTACATCGTTTGTGAACTTCCCACAGGCAAGAACATTTACATTTGGTTTAACACTTAATATGTAATAATAAGGAGGAAAAAAATATGAAGAAGAATCTTTTATATATATTGGCTGTTGGTGCAATGTTTTTCAGTTCTTGCAGCAATATGCTTGAGGTTGACCCTGCGGGTGGTTATGTCTCTGATGAGCAGTTGCAGGAGTTGATTAAGAAAGATCCAAACAAAGTGTTGGCTCCTATGATGCAGAGTGCCATTAGTTTCCTTCACAGTGCTTCTTATCAGGGCACACAGGATGTAGGTTACTCAAACTGGGGCTTGCAGTTGGATATGCAAGGAAATGATATGATCTTGTCAGATCTTACTAACTGGTTTAAGGATGAGTACACATTCAACAACCTGCGTCGTCAGACCGATAGATATACAGCAGGTCTTTGGAGAATCTACTACTCTATGGTTTACAAGGCAAATCAGATTCTTGACCTTATCCCTGCTGATGCAGCGGGCGAGGCACTTATCTACAAGGCTCAGGCTTTGACTTACCGTGCTTTGGCTTACTACAACCTGATGTACTTCTACCAGGACAACTATATGAATGGTGGTAAGGATAAGGCTGGTGTACCTCTCTATTTGAGCGTAGGCGGTGCTAAGGGTAGAACTCCTTCTACTGAGGTTTATTCTCAGATTAAGACTGATTTGGAGACTGCTGTTGGTTTGTTCGTTGCTGCTCAGTATGATTCTCAGGCTGACGCTACTGACTTCGACCAGGATGTTGCTAACTTGATTTTGGCTCGTGTATGCGTAACTATCGGTGAGTACACTGCCGCTGCTAATGCTGCTAATGCAGTTATCTCTGCAGGTTATGCTCTTATGACCGAGGCGCAGTACAAGAACATCCTTGATGTTGCATCACCTGAGACAATCTGTGGTTTCGACTGGTCAAGTTCTAACGATAACGGTAACAAGGCATTTACTGCTTGGATTTCACCTTCTATCCTCGATTCTAAGGGTTCAAATGCTGGTCGTTATGTATGTATTGACGAGCGTCTTTACAACCAGATTCCTGATACAGACTATCGTAAGAAGGGCTTTGCCGCTGAGGAGGTAGAGGTAACTTTGGGTGAGTCAACCGTTAAGCGTCCTAAGTACACTGCTCACAAGTTCGATGTTGCGAATTGGGAGACTGACGAGGTTTACTTCCGTCTTTCAGAGGCTTACCTCTTGAAGGCTGAGGCTGAGGCTCGTGGTGAGAACTACACCGCAGCACAGCAGACTTTGTTCGACTTGGTATCAAAGCGTGATAGCGGTTACACTAAGTCAACTAAGAAAGGTGACGAGTTGTTGAAGGAGATTTTCCTCCAGAGCCGTATCGAGTTGTGGGGTGAGGGTCACGAGTGGTTTACTAACAAGCGTTTCAACGTTGGTGTTGACCGTACAAATTCGGCTAACCACGTTGATAAGGCAGTACACCCTGCTGGAAAGTTCTTCACATTCCAGATTCCATTGTCTTTGGAGATCAACTCTAACCCTTACATCACTGACGCTGATCAGAACCCATTGTAATAGTTAGAATGGATATATTTCGAGCCGCTACCTTCGGGTGGCGGCTTTTTTTTATGGGCTCATTTGGGGAGGGGAGGGTAATTGTTGTGGGCAATACGTCATTGCGAGCGAAGGCTACGAGTGTGGCAAGCATATCATTTTCAGTTGTGGATTTATGTACCACATGGGTGCGTGTTTTATTGTCCTGATGTGGTAAGATTTGTTATAACGTTGCCGTTGCCGAGTAGTCTTATATGATGGTAGTATTATGTCGGGCTAAGGGGCTACTTGGAATAAATCAACCAGAAACGAGATATAATTACATAAAAAAGCTACGCTCGAAACGTAGCTTTATAAAGAGAGTGTCAAATCGTTAGTTTCTTACAATCTCATGTCCAAATGGAACAAGTGCTAACGTCATCAACTTGAAATGTTGTAATCCAAACGGAATACCGATGATGGTAATGCAAAAAATAACGCCTGTTACAAGGTGGGCAAATGCCACTTCAATACCTCCGAAAACAATCCAAATAATATTTAGTATTGTCGATAAGCAGCCCACTGGGTTCTCGCGCGGCATCACCCTGCCTCCGAAAGGCCATAACGCAAATGCACCCAAACGCATAACTTTTATGCCAAATGGAATACCTACAATAGTCAGACAAAGTACGAGTCCGCCCAAAAAGTATCCCAATGAAATCAATAGTCCTCCGAAGACAAACCAGATAATATTGCCAATAAACTTCATTCCGGTACAATCTTATAGTTATCCAATTAAAAACTCGAACAGACTTGGGTTAGCATTGAGATATTGGTAGTCTATGCAGTGGTCGTGCATACGTTCTGTAAGACCATCAAAATCGTCGGGATTCTGCAATTCGATACCAATCAACACAGGACCTTTGTCGCGGTTAGTCTTTTTCTTATACTCGAAGTAAGTGATGTCATCATGAGGACCCAAGACGTTGGTCACAAAGTTCTGCAACGCTCCTGCACGCTGAGGGAAGCGCACCACAAAATAGTGCTTCAAGCCCTCGAACAAGAGTGAGCGTTCCTTAATATCCTCCATACGCACAATGTCGTTGTTGCTACCGCTCACAACGCAAACCACATTCTTACCCTTAATTTGCTCTTTGTAGTAGTCCAGCGCGCTGATGCTGAGTGCACCCGCAGGCTCCACAACTATCGCATCAAAGTTATATAGGTTGAGAATTGTCGAACAAACCTTTCCCTCGGGTACCACCACGATATCGTCCAACACCTGTCGGCAGATGTCGAATGTAATATCACCCACACGCTGCACTGCTGCACCATCAACAAACTTGTCGATATGGTCAAGTGCTGTTACTTCACCGCGTTCGATTGCGAGTTTCATGCTGGCAGCACCAGCAGGCTCAACTCCGATAATCTTCGTGTTGGGAGACATCTGCTTATACACAGCGCCAATGCCCGAAGCCAAACCTCCACCGCCAATTGGTACGAAGATGTAGTCAATAGCAGCACTACTTTGTTGTAGTATCTCCAAACCTACGGTTGCCTGACCCTCAATGATTTTTGGGTCGTTGAAGGGTGGAATGAATGTCTTGCCTTCGTCGATGCATGCCTGCTCGGCAGCGGTATTAGCTTGGTCGAACGTGTCACCCGAAAGCACTACTTCGATTTCGTCGCCACCAAACATCTTCACCTGGTTAATCTTCTGCTTGGGAGTAGTCACCGGCATGAATATCTTGCCCTTAATACCAAGTTTATTGCACGACAGAGCCACGCCCTGAGCATGGTTTCCAGCGCTGGCACACACTATGCCGCGTTCAATCTGCTCCTTCGTTAGACTACGAATTTTGTTGTATGCACCTCGTATCTTATAGGAACGCACCATCTGCAAATCCTCACGCTTGAGCGCCACCTCTGCGCCATACCTCTTCGAAAGATTGTGGTTGTGAAGCAGTGGGGTAGGGTCAAGAATCTCCTTGAGGGTATGCTCGGCCGACATTACGTCGTTTAGTGCTGGAAAATATCCGTTATTGCTCATAATCTCTGCTTTTTAGATATTTGTTGCAATAAAGTCACCTACCTCTGTTGTAGAGTGAGGTGTCACACCCTCGGGAGCGATATCCTCAGTGACGATATTCTGCTCAATAGACAAATCCACCGCACGACGTATGGCAGCGCCAGCCTCCATATCAGAGAATGCGTACTCGAACATCATCGCTGCCGAGAGAATTGTTGCTATCGGATTTGCGATGTTCTTGCCTGCAGCCTGTGGGTATGAGCCATGGATAGGCTCGAAAAGCGATGTGTGAGTACCAATCGAAGCCGAAGGCAACAGACCCAGCGAGCCTGTGATTACGCTTGCCTCATCGGTAAGAATATCGCCAAACATATTTTCTGTTACAATCACGTCGAAGTGGCGAGGTTGCTGGATAATCTTCATAGCGGCATTATCCACAAACATATACTCTACCTCCACGCCTGGATAATCCTTCTCCATAGCTTTGGCGGTCTCGCGCCAGAGGCGTGATGTAGCAAGCACATTCGCCTTATCTACTACGGTAAGTTTGCCACGACGTTTTGCTGCGTACTCAAATCCCAAGCGGCAGATGCGCTCAATCTCTGAACGTGAATATACGCAAGTGTCGTAGGCCGTATTTCCGTCCTCCGAACGACCCTGTGGACGACCGAAGTACATACCACCTGTGAGCTCTCTGATGCAGATGAAGTCTGCATCCTCAACTAAATCGTAGCGCAGAGGCGAACGATGTAGAAGCGAAGCAAATGTATTCACAGGGCGCAAGTTTGCATATAAGCCCAACTTCTTACGCATGGCAAGCAATCCCTGCTCTGGGCGAACTTTAGCTTCTGGATTATTATCGAAGCGAGGGTCTCCAATGGCACCGAACAATACTGCGTCGGCAGCCATACACACTTCGTGTGTTGATTCAGGGTAGGGGTCACCCACCTCATCAATGGCACACGCACCCACCTTAGCGTGAGTGTAGCTTACCTTATAGTTGAATTTTGCAGCCACGGCATCTACGGCTTTAACAGCCTGAGCCACTATCTCAGGACCTATGCCGTCGCCTGGAAGAACTGCAATCTTAATCTCTTTCATATATAAAAGTTTTTATCTCGTCTTCTCAAACTCTTCAATCTCCTGACGAATGCTCACCAAATAGTCCACATCGTCATAGCCGTTCATCAAGCACTGCTTCTTGTAGGGAGCAATCTCAAACGACTCTCTCTTATTAGAGCCCACAATTTCGATAGTCTGCTCCTCAAGATTGATTTTTATCTCGGTTGCAGGGTTTTCATTCACAGCCGAGAATATTGCCTGAAGCATCTCCTCGCTAACGGTTACCGGTAGCAATCCATTGTTTAGAGCATTGTTGCGGAAGATGTCGGCGAAGAAACTTGATACCACAGCTCTAAATCCAGCACCGTCGATAGCCCACGCCGCGTGCTCACGACTTGAGCCGCAACCGAAGTTTTTACCTGCGATGAGTATCTCACCACTATATATTGGTGAGTTCATCACAAATTCTTGCTTGGGCGTGCCGTCCTTCTCATAACGCCAATCGCGAAATAGGTTTTCACCAAATCCTTCACGTGTTGTCGCTTTTAAGAAGCGTGCTGGAATAATCTGATCTGTGTCGATGTTCTCAATGGGCAGAGGCACTGCCGTAGAGATGAGTGTAGTGAATTTATTTCTCATAACATTACTCCTTCGTTTACATCAATTCTCTTGGGTCAGTCACAACTCCTGTCACAGCAGCTGCGGCGGCAACCAATGGACCTGCCAACATGGTGCGAGCATCGGGACCCTGACGACCCTCGAAGTTGCGGTTTGACGTAGCAACACAATACTTTCCAGCAGGAATCTTATCCTCGTTCATAGCAAGACATGCCGAGCAACCCGGTTGGCGCAACTCGAAGCCAGCCTCATTGAGGATATCTTTCAGACCCTCCTCGATAGCCAAACGCTCCACCTCCTTGCTGCCGGGAACAATCCATGCAATGACGTTGTCAGCCTTCTTCTTACCCTTAACAAAGTGAGCAAAGGCGCGCAAATCCTCGATACGACCGTTTGTGCAACTACCTACGAAAACATAATCCACCTGCTTGCCAATCATCTTTTCACCCTCGGCAAAGCCCATATAGTTTAGAGCCTTAGCGTATGAAGCCTTTGAAGCTGCATCCATATCGTCAGATGTTGGAATTTCGCTATTGATGGCTATACCCATGCCGGGATTTGTTCCATATGTAATCATTGGCTCAATATCTTCAGCCGAGAATGTAACCTCCTTGTCGAAAACTGCGTCATCGTCAGAGCGCAACTTGCTCCAACGCTCAACAGCCTCGTCCCAAGCTGTGCCTTGAGGGGCAAATTCGCGACCTTTGAGGTAGTCGAATGTAGTCTGGTCGGGGGCAATCATACCTCCACGAGCGCCCATCTCGATACTCATGTTGCAGATGGTCATACGTGCCTCCATTGAGAGTGAACGAATGGCTGAGCCTGCAAACTCCACAAAGTGACCTGTGCCTCCTCCTGTGCCGAGCTTCGAGATGATGTAGAGGATAATATCCTTCGAACAAACACCCTTCTTCAACTCTCCCTCGATGTTAATACGCATGCTCTTTGGCTTCGACTGCAAGATACACTGCGATGCCAAAGCCATCTCCACCTCGCTTGTTCCGATACCGAAGGCGATGCAACCCAATGCTCCGTGAGTGGAAGTGTGGCTGTCACCACATACGATGGTCATGCCGGGCTGTGTAAGACCCGTTTGTGGACCAATGACGTGAATTATACCGTTACGCTCCGATCCAATAGGGAAGATAGTTATGCCTCGCTCGGCGCAGTTACGCTCAAGCGTTGCCACCTGCTCTGCCGATTGTGGCTCGGCGATAGGTAGGTGTTGATTCTGCGTAGGAATATTGTGGTCGGGGCTTGCTGTCACCTGTGCGGGACGAAAGACCTCTATACCACGACGGCGCAAGCCCGCAAATGCTTGCGGACTTGTCACCTCATGAATGTATTGTCGATCAATGTAGAGTACGCAAGAGCCACCGTCAATGGTGCGAACTGTGTGCGCATCCCATATTTTATCGAAAAGTGTATTCATCGTTAGTTTATTTTTGATATTGCATCAATAAACGACTCTACCGATGCTGTTACAATATCGGTGTTAGCACCAAAGCCGTGATACATCTTACCCTTGTGCGAAATCGACATGTGCACCTTACCCAAGTCGTCACTACCACGAGTGATGGCCTGAACCAAATACTCCTCGATGTGCACACGACGCTTGGTGATGTTCTTCACTGCTGTAATGGCTGCATCGACAGGACCATTTCCGCACGCTGTCTCGGTGAAGGTGTCACCATCGAAGCTAATCTGTACGGTAGCGGTTGGAATGGTTGATTTACCGCAGACAATCTGCAAGCCTGTAAGCTGAATGTTCATGCGACGGCGTGAAGAGGCTGTGCCAATCAGCACTTCCAAATCGCGAGTTGTCACCATCTTCTTCTTGTCGGCAAGCTCCAAGAAACGCTGGTAAATATCATCAAGCTCCTCGTTCTCAGGGTTATAACCAATCTCAGAAAGGTGGTGCTTCAATGCAGCACGACCACTGCGGGCTGTCAAGACGATGCTTGACTGATCAACACCAACATCCTCTGGGTCGATAATCTCGTAAGTTTCGCGGCTCTTCAACACTCCATCTTGGTGAATACCCGATGAGTGAGCGAAGGCATTGCGACCAACGATAGCCTTGTTTGCCTGCACAGGCATACGCATCAAATTCGACACGAGCTTACTTGTTGTTATAATCTGCTTTGAATCGATGCCAATCTCGAAGTCGAGATTATTGTGGCACTTGATTGCCATCACCACCTCCTCCAAAGCGGTGTTACCGGCTCTCTCGCCCAAACCATTGATTGTAACCTCCACCTGACGAGCTCCGTTCTGTACGCCCGACAAAGTGTTGGCAGTAGCCATACCGAGGTCATTGTGACAGTGTGTTGAGATGATTGCCTTGTCGATGTTTGGTACGTTGTTCATCAAGTAGGCGATTTTTGCACCGTACTCGCTTGGAAGGCAATAGCCCGTAGTGTCAGGAATGTTTACAACAGTAGCACCTGCTGCAATAACAGCCTCCACCACGCGCGCCAGGAACTCCTCGTCGGTACGACCTGCATCTTCGGCATAGAACTCCACATCGTCAACAAAACGACGAGCATACTTCACAGCCTCGACAGCCTGCTCCATTACGGTTTCAGGGGTCATGCGGAGCTTCTCGTAGATGTGGTATGTCGATGTGCCGATACCTGTGTGGATACGACCTCGCTTGGCAAACTCCAACGCCTGCGCCGCAACCTCGATATCCTTCTTAACGGCACGGGTGAGGGCGCAGATTGTAGGGTTTGTCACAGCCTTCGATATCTCTACCACCGAGTTGAAATCACCCGGACTTGAGATAGGGAAGCCTGCCTCGATAATATCTACACCCAACTTCTCCAACTGACGAGCTACCTCAATCTTCTCAATGGTGTTGAGCTGACAACCCGGTACCTGCTCGGCGTCACGGAGAGTGGTGTCGAAAATATATATTTTTTCGCTCATAAATGTCTAAAGTTATTAGTTGTTCTCAGGGCGGAGCTTACGTACAACTGCACCAGCCTGCCACATCTCTGTCTCACGCATCTCCTTGAGCTCTGCCTCAAGTTTTGTGCGGTAGTCAGGCTGTGAGTTAGTGTCGATGCTACGCTGAGCCTCGTTACCACAAGCAACCTCGCTGTAAAGCTCCTCGAATACTGGCATAGTTGCATCGCGGAACTTCTTCCACCAATCGAGGGCACCGCGCTGAGCTGTAGTAGAGCAGTTAGCGTACATCCAATCCATACCGTTCTCGGCGATGAGTGGCATCAAGCTCTGTGAAAGCTCCTCAACAGTTTCGTTGAATGCCTCTGATGGAGTGTGACCATTCTGGCGCAATACCTCGTACTGAGCAGCGAAGATGCCCTGAATAGCACCCATCAATGTACCACGCTCACCTGTAAGGTCAGAATATACCTCACGCTTGAATGTAGTCTCGAACAAGTAACCTGAACCAACACCGATACCGAGTGCGATTACACGGTCCCAAGCCTTGCCTGTTGCATCTTGGAAAATAGCATAGCTTGAGTTCAAACCACGACCCTGCAAGAACATGCGGCGGAGTGAAGTACCCGAGCCCTTAGGAGCAACCAAGATTACGTCAACATCAGCTGGAGGAACGATACCTGTGCGCTCCTTGTATGTGATACCAAAGCCGTGTGAGAAGTAAAGAGCCTTACCAGGTGTGAGGTATGGCTTGATTGTAGGCCATACTGAAATCTGACCAGCATCAGAGAGCAAGTACTCGATGATGGTTGCCTTCTGGCAAGCCTCCTCAATCTC
>JAFPAD010000086.1 GCA_017424405.1 Alistipes sp. | reverse complement strand
TCTAAAACTATTTCGTTTGCAATGGTCTTTATTTGTGAAAAATAGTTATATTTGTAAGTTGTAGAAACCAAATGAATTTATGGAGAGAAATAGTTGCGTTGTTGAACTGAAAAATGTTGCGGTATATCATACCGATGGGGAATCTCGCTCTGTGAAGTCTGATGATGAATTGGTGCTTTCCGATGTTAATCTTCGAGTTGAAGAGGGTGAAATGGTCTATTTTATTGGGCGTGTAGGAAGCGGCAAAAGCACATTGCTTAAAACTTTATATGCCGAAGTGCAACTGCTTGAGGGTGAGGGAACTGTTGTGGGTGTAAATCTGCGTCGCTTGCGCCGAAAAGATATTCCATATTTGCGTCGTAGATTGGGTATAGTTTTTCAGGATTATCAGTTGTTAGATGATCGCAACGTATTCTTTAATCTCTACGATGTGATGAAGGCTACGGGGTGGAAAAAAGAGTCCGACATACGTCGTCGCATCGACGAAGTGTTGAAGTTGGTGGGTCTGGATAATAAAGCATACAAGATGCCATTTGAACTCTCGGGTGGTGAGCAACAACGATTGGTTATCGCACGAGCGTTGATAAACTCTCCTCGCCTACTGTTAGCTGATGAGCCTACGGGAAATCTCGATCCTGTTACGGCTGATGAAATTATGCGTTTGTTTAAGCATATAACATCAAAGGGGTGTGCAATTATTATGTCCACACACAATACTGCGCTCATTGAGCAGTATCCGGCACGTACGGTGATGTTTGCTAAAGGTCGTATCTCGGAGATTGATTTAGAAAAGAGCTTTGCTGAATAAAAAAAGAGTGTATTGATTTGCAAAAATCAATAAAAAAAAGTATTTTTGTACGTTTTAACACTGCAAATAAATAATGAGCACAGAACAGGAAATTATTAAGAAAAACGAAGAGGAGTATTCAGCGTCCAATATCCAGGTCCTTGAGGGTTTGGAGGCGGTGCGCAAGCGTCCTGCCATGTATATTGGCGATGTTGGCGAGAAGGGTCTGCACCACTTGGTGTACGAGGTTGTCGATAACTCTATCGACGAGGCTTTGGCTGGCTACTGCGACAACATTGAGGTGACTATCAATGAGGATAATTCAATCACAGTAAAAGATAATGGTCGAGGTATTCCAACTGACTTCCACGAAAAGGAGGGTAAGTCGGCGTTGGAGGTTGTTTTGACCGTGTTGCACGCTGGTGGTAAGTTCGATAAGGGTAGTTACAAGGTGTCGGGAGGTTTGCACGGTGTTGGTGTGTCGTGTGTGAATGCGCTTTCAACATCGCTTATCGCTGAGATTCATCGTGGTGGCAAAATCTATAAGCAGTCATATAGCAAGGGTACCCCACTATCGAGTGTGGAGGTCGTAGGCGAGTGCGAGGATCGTGGTACATCGGTAACATTCAAGCCAGATCCATCAATCTTCACTTACACAACCGAGTATAAGTACAATATTTTGGCGAACCGTTTGCGCGAGTTGGCGTTCTTGAATAAGGGTATTCACCTCACATTGACAGATAAGCGTCAGAAAGATGAGGAGAGTGGCGAGTATTTGAGCGAGCACTTCTACTCAAAGGAGGGCTTGAAGGAGTTTGTTCAGTACCTTGACTCAACACGCGGTGAGACTATCATTGAGAACATTATATACATTGATACCGAGAAGAATGGCGTTCCTGTGGAGGTTGCCATGCAGTACAATAACTCATATTCGGAGAATGTTCACTCTTACGTAAATAATATCAACACCATCGAGGGAGGTACTCACCTCACAGGTTTCCGTACTGCGCTTACTCGTACGTTGAAGAAATACGCCGACGAGTCGGGAATGCTGTCGAAGATTAAGTTCGAGATTTCAGGTGATGACTTCCGTGAGGGTTTGACAGCTGTGGTGTCGGTTAAGGTTGCAGAGCCTCAGTTTGAGGGTCAGACCAAGACCAAGCTCGGTAACGATGAGGTTGCTGGTGCTGTGAATGGTGCCGTTGCAGCGGCTTTGTCACTCTATTTGGAGGAGCACCCAAAAGATGCTAAGGCTATTGTTCAGAAGGTTATTTTGGCGGCTACGGCTCGTCATGCAGCTCGTAATGCTCGTGAGGCTGTGCAGCGTAAGACTCCATTGTCAGGTGCAGGCTTGCCCGGTAAGTTGGCGGACTGCTCAAGCCGCGACCGTTCGATTGCTGAGATTTTCTTCGTCGAGGGAGACTCTGCGGGTGGTACTGCAAAGCAGGGTCGTGATCGTAACTTCCAAGCTATCATGCCTTTGCGTGGTAAGATTTTGAACGTAGAGAAGGCTTTGGAGCACCGCATGTGGGAGAACGAGGAGATTAAGAATATGTTTATTGCTTTGGGTGTTACAATCGGTACCGCAGATGATAGCAAGGCGTTGAATCTTGAGAAACTTCGTTACGATAAGATTATCATCATGACCGATGCCGATGTCGATGGTGCGCACATTGCAACATTGATGCTTACATTCTTCTTCCGCAAGATGAAGGAGCTTATCGAGAATGGTCATATCTATATCGCTACCCCGCCCCTCTACCTTGTTAAGAAGGGTAACAACGAGCGTTACTGCTGGACTGATGCCGAGCGCGATGCTATCGTCGAGGAGATGGGTGCGAAGGGTGTTCACATCCAGCGTTACAAAGGTCTTGGTGAGATGAATGCACAGCAGTTGTGGGATACTACTATGAATCCCGAGACTCGTATCTTGCGTCAGGTGAAT
>JAFPAD010000085.1 GCA_017424405.1 Alistipes sp. | reverse complement strand
TAGAAGGTGTTGCACATTTTGACATATCCGATGATGATGTTTCTATTGAAGATAATGATGTGGATGCTGGAGGAGAATTTAATGTAGATGATGAAAGTTTTAGTGAAACAGTACAATCTAATTTGGAAAAGCTGAAGATCCCGGGTATCCTTGTAGGGTCTGCAGTTCAAGGAAGTGTAAATGCGTTGATGACATTGCGTATCGGGTATGTAGTTAAAGCATACTTGATAGGGGGCTCAGGGGCGTTAAGCGGTATTAGAAATAAGCGTAAAACAAAGCGGATGGCCATTAAATCGGCGTATAGTGCCTTGCCTAGTGTTGTGATGAGCGCAACAGGCTCTTTGACGGTAGGCACTTATAATATGCTAAAAAAAGCATTTACATCACAAGCAGAATAAACGTATAAGTTGTGTTAAAAAAGACCAGTTTATGAAATCTTTGAAAAAGATTTTTGCAATCGTGGTTTTGATTGTGGCGATTGAATTGATGTGCGGAGGTATTACAGCTATTGCGGGCGTGCCAGTGGGTGTCTATGCCATCTATTTGATGAAAGAGGCTGGTATGGATATTTAGCTTGTGATGATAGATTTTGCACTGCTTAACGCCCTGAATATCTCTGATTATGTGTTAGTTTAATTTATAAGTGAAGTTATGGAAAATTTTATTGAAATATTGAAATCAATATCTAATGATTTAGGTTTGTGTACCTATGTGGCTGTTGTATGCGTGCCTCTTGTTATCGCAATATGTGATTGATTCAATGGGTTTGCGAGATAGAGAAGGTCATTTTGCTCCATTTAAAGAAACTGTAAATAATTTAAAAAAGACATTAATTATGAAGAAACTTTTAATTTATTTTGTGATTGCGGTGTGTCTTTGCGGTACTTTTATATCTTGTACTAAAACTACAGTGAGCATTGAAATTAATGGTACAGATGCAGATTATGTGGTGACTAATAAGACAACGGGAGAGTCGTTGGTAAATCAGGGAATTTACATAAATATTGGACCTGGTGAAGGCGAAGTCTTAGAAGTGAAAAATGGAGATGAACTAGAGTTGGTTTATAAACCAGAATCCAAATATGAACAATACTCGTGGAGTGTTGATTTCAAACTTTTCAATGAAGAGATCGTTACAGTTTCGAAATCTCCATATAAATATACTTTTATAGTAGGAGATATCCCGCAAGGTATATATTACATAACGTGTAAAGCTTCGATAAATGATAAAGGTGTCCAAGCTAAGGGTTTTGTATCAGGTTCAGTGAGAGTTAAAGTTGTAGAATAATCTTTACTTAATTGTTTGATTGCTTCGGAATCCCTAATTTTGGATGTCCGAAGCTTTTTATTGAACATAGTAGTTTAAAGATGACGAATATGAAGAAGATTTATTTTGTAGTTGTATTTGTTTTATTAGTGCTTTGTGCTGGATGTGGGGGTAAAAGTACTGTAGGAAATGTCATTGAACAGGAGGTGATTGACGAACAACCAGAGGTTGTAGTAGAAGATGTTACTGATGATGGAATTGCTGATATCCCCAAGAATGAGCGTCATAATAATCATAATTCACTTAAAATAGAGACATTTACCATAGGAGATTACATATTTATTTATAAGTCTTCCTATATGATGTTTGACAATGATGCTATCACTGTGCTTGATAAACATGGTAAATTAATAGCATTAGCAGCAAACTGTCAGCAGGAAAATACTTACGATGATTTTATAAGATTTCTATACGATGAGAATGGAAATCATATTGGTTTTGCTCAAATTAATGGTGGTGCTATCTATCCTGAGAATCTTGCGGTTTTTAATAAACCATATGAAGGGTGCGATCGCTTCGATTATTTTTATTACGATGTATGTGTTAGAGAGCCTGATGATGCTGGATTGGTAAGATACATGTTTGGATACGAAGATACAGGAGAGATGACACTAATTTGTGATCCAATATATGGAATTGGATTACATGCTCCCAAAGGCGCTCATATTAGGTGGCGTATTGAGGAGGGTGCGAGTTTTTGGGAGTCAGATCTGAGAGGAGGAAAGTATTATCTAATGTTCTATGTGATGCCTATTGACGAAGAATTATCTGGAAATAGCATATGTTATGATGTATATGAAGGTTATGAGCCTTATGATTATGATGGCGATGATGGACAATATTAATAATGTGCCCAATTTGCGCCCAAAAATAAAACAAAATAGCGTTAGACGATTGTCTAACGCTATTTATAGTGCCCAGAATAGGACTCGAACCTACATGCCGTGAAGCACTCGCACCTGAAACGAGCGTGTCTACCATTTCACCATCTGGGCATCGTTTCGATGTGCAAAGGTACTACTCTTTTTTTATTTCGCAACAAATTTCTCAAAAATATCAATTCCGAAGCGGGCTAATCGGTAGCCTCGCGCTCGAGAAACATTACTAATCCTCGAACGACCTCCACTGGAACAGCAACAAATAAGCCGCCGCAACGCAGATGTAAGAATCAGCGAGGTTGAAAATCGCACCAAAGAAGTAGTTGTTATGATCAACCAAGAAGCTCAGCCAACCAGGGACATTATCCCACTGGAACAGCGGAAAATAGAACATATCCACCACCTTACCCATTAGGAATGAGCCATAGCCCTCGCCAAAGGTTGCCACAGACAAAGGTGTTGATTGTGTGAAAATCAAACCGTAGAAAAGCGAATCCAGCAGATTGCCCAACGCGCCCGCGAAAATCATCGCCAAGCCAACAAACACGCCCTTAGGCATCTCCTTGCGCTTTCTGCTCAGGTAGTAGATATAGTATCCTAGCAGGACAATCATCACCATTCTGAACAACGAGAGCAACAACTTACCCCAATCAAATCCGCCCATGTTGGCTATCTGCATGCCGAAGGCCGCGCCGTTGTTCTCCACAAAGCGCAACTGAAACCACGGAAATATCTCAATCGCCTCGTCGATACAGAGATGGGTCTTAATCCATATCTTCAGTGCCTGGTCCAACACCACCAGCACCGCCACCAATATTGCTACGTTCTTTAATTTCATATCAAACTATTTTCCACAAAGATAGTGAAATTTTCTACAAAACAAACAATCCACGCCGCGCCAAGAAAGCCCAAAGCCCTAATATTTGGTAGTTGTGCAAAAAAAATGTAACTTTGTATGATAATTTGCCATACTATATTTATATATGGCGTAAAACCGAAAAATATTATGGGATTTTTTGACCTTTTTAAGAAGAAAAAAGATACTCCCGAGCAGGAGGTAACGCCCCAGCAGCAGGCTGCCGCCGAGGAGCAGGAGGCTCAGCAAGCAGAGGAGCAGAAGCAGGAACTCGAGGAGGGCTTGCAGAAGACCAAGACGGGATTTTTCTCGAAGCTCGCACGTGCCGTGGCGGGTCGCTCGACCGTAGATGCCGACGTTCTGGACGACTTGGAGGAGGTGCTCATCACGTCCGACGTAGGAGTGGAGACCACCGTCAAGATTATCAACCGCATCGAGGAGCGCATCGCACGCGACAAGTACATGAACACCTCGGAGCTAAACGCAATCTTGCGTGACGAGATTGCTTCGCTGATGGAGCAGTCGCACTCGTCGCAGCAGGATATGGGCTTAGAGGTGCAGGAGGGTACGCCTTATGTGATGATGGTCGTGGGTGTGAACGGCGCCGGTAAGACCACCACCATCGGTAAGCTCGCAGCGCAGCTCACCAAAGCAGGTCGCAAGGTTTACATCGGTGCAGCAGATACGTTCCGCGCCGCAGCTATCGACCAGCTCGGCGTTTGGGCTGAGCGTGCCGGAGCGACGATGATACGTCAGGAGATGGGTTCCGACCCAGCATCGGTGGCGTTCGACACACTGAAGTCGGCAGTAGCGAATGGTGCCGACGTGGTGCTTATCGACACAGCAGGACGTCTGCACAACAAGGTGGGATTGATGAACGAGCTTACGAAGATACGCAACGTGATGGCGAAGGTGATTCCTAACGCGCCACACGAGGTGATGCTGGTGCTCGACGGCTCAACAGGACAGAACGCCTTTGAGCAGGCACGCCAGTTCACTCAGGCGACACAGGTTACATCGCTCACAATCACCAAGTTGGACGGCACAGCTAAGGGAGGCGTGGTGATTGGCATCAGCGACCAATTCCACATTCCTGTGCGCTACATAGGCATCGGCGAGGGCATCGACCAGCTCCGCATGTTCAACCGCCACGATTTCGTAAACGCACTCTTTGGAGAGGAAAAATAGAGCAATGAAAAAAATCAACGTCATAACACTTGGATGCTCGAAGAACACCGTGGATAGCGAGCATTTGATGGCACAGCTGGAGGCGGCGGGATATACTCTTTCGGCAGATGATAGTCGTCTGAATGCCGATGTGGTGGTGATTAACACCTGCGGTTTTATTGGCGACGCTAAGCAGGAGAGCATTGAACTGATACTCGAAGCCGTAGCAGCTAAAGAGGCGGGATTAATCGAGCAGTTGTTCGTAATAGGCTGTCTTAGCGAACGTTATGCCGACGAGTTACGCAACGAGATTCCCGAGGTGGACAAATACTTCGGTGTAAAGGATTGGGCAGCCATAGTTGAGTCGTTGGGTGGCGAGCACAAGAAGGAGCTTGAGACCGACCGCTGGGTGACAACACCATCGCACTACGCCTACCTAAAGATTGCCGAGGGTTGCAACTGGCTCTGTGGCTACTGCGCCATACCTCTCATTCGAGGCAAGCACACATCGGTGCCTATGGAGCAGATTGAGCAGGAGGCACGCAAGCTCGCAGCAAAGGGAGTTAAGGAGTTGATGGTCATAGCTCAGGACAGCACCTACTACGGTATCGACCTCTATGGCGAACGTCGTTTGGCGGAGCTCCTCACACGTCTTTGTCGCATTGAGGGCATCGAGTGGATTCGTCTGCACTACGCCTACCCTGCGGCATTCCCTGAAGATGTGATTGAGGTTATGGCACGTGAGCCTAAGATTTGTAAATATCTCGACATTCCTTTCCAACATATATCCGACCACATGCTTTCGGCGATGAAGCGTCGCCACACTAAGGCTGAGGCGTTGGAGCTTATCAAGCGCCTGCGCAGCAGAATACCCAACATCGCGCTACGCACAACATTGTTGGTGGGCTACCCAGGTGAGACAGAGCAGGATATAAAGGAGTTGGAGGAGTTTGTGCGCGAGGTTAAGTTCGACCGCTTAGGTGTATTCCCCTACTCGGAGGAGGAGGGTACCTACTCGGCAGAGCACCTCACCGACGATGTCCCAGCCGAAGAGAAGCAGCGTCGCGCTGACTACATAATGAAGATTCAGGAGCAGATAGCCTTGGACAACAACCTCGAACGCGAAGGTCGCACGATGCGTGTGATAGTGGATTCACGACAGGGTGATTACTACATTGCTCGTTCGGAGTACGACTCACCCGAAGTTGATCAAGAGATTTTGATTCCAGCCCATCTGCGACAGCTCCGACGCGGTTGTTTCTACGAGGCTCGCATCACGGGAGCTGAGAATTTTGACCTCTACGGCGAGGTAATTGCCCCATGCGGCAAGAGAAGTAGTAAATAGTTATTTTACATATTTAGGCATCATACGAGCAGTAAAATTTGTAGAAAAAATAAATTTTTATTACTTTTGAATGTTAAAAGTGTAATTTCCATTTAAGTATGGCTTGTAAAAGTATCATATCTCACATTCAGGCGCAGGCTGAAAGAGTCATTGCTCAAAACGAAAAACTTGAGAATGACCTCTTTGCGGTGGTTGCGGAGCGTGATACTCTAAAAGTACAGATGCGCGAGCAGCAGGAGGAGATTATGGCCCTCAAAGCCGAGATACAACGCCTGCGACTTGCCGAGAGCTTGGGCGGAAATAGCGCTGACAAAACAAAATCGCGTGCACGTATCAACCAATTATTGCGGGAGGTTGATAAATGCATCGCACTGCTGACAAAGAAAGAGTAACATAGAACAATGGCAAAACAAAAGATACACCTCAAGGTGGGAGGAAAACCCTACCAGATGAACATCGACAGCGATAAGGAAGAAATCTATCGCTTGGCGGAGCGTGAGGTTAATGGAGCCATCGTGAAGTTACAAAATGTGTTTGGAGAGAGTTTCAGCTTGCAAGATTGCTTGGCGATAGCTGCGCTGCAATTAAGCATCAACAACATAACCATAACTAAACAAAACGAGTTGGGTAATGATGACCTGCAAGCTCTTGACAATCTATCACAACGTTTGGATCAACATTTGAATAAAATAACCAAACAAAACTCTTCGAAATAACGCGAGGAGAGGTCGCCACGACGACAAACAGGTTCTTTTACATAGAAAATCTACCCGCATAGATTTCCTTATAGCTTTGCGAAACTGAACACTTATTACATTGGGTCAACTCTCGGTTTCTCAAAATCAGGCCTCAGCCCCTTCGGGGGAGTGTACGCACCAGTGGAAGGTTGCGAACTCCGGAGCCCCACACCTTGACTTATCGGCAGATTCGTCAAACAAGAAAAGGAACTTCTATGCGGATTTTTTATACACGGACAATTAAAGTAAACTTATTTATTAACATACTAAATTAACCAACAATGATATACTATATCATAACAGCTCTTTTATCAGCTCTGGTGGGCGTTGGTATCTACTTGATAGTGGCTACTTACATCACCAAGAACACGATTAAAAAGCAGTGTGCAGCAGCACTCAAGGAGGCTGAGGCAGAAGGAGAGATGATTAAGAAGGAGAAGATTCTACAAGCTAAGGAGAAGTTCATTCAACTCAAAAGCGAGCATGATAGAAACGTAAACCGTCGTAATCAGGAGATTGCTCAGATGGAGCAACGCGCAAAGCAGTTGGAGAACAACTTGCAGAACCAGCAGCGTGACCTTGAAAGCAAAATCAAGGAGAACGACCGCTTGAAGGGTTTGATGGATAGCCAAATCAACACTCTCAACACCAAGAAGGAGGAGTTGGCAGGCATCATCAAGGAGCAGAACATTCGCTTGGAGCAGATTTCAGGCATGAGTGCCGAGGAGGCAAAGAACACTCTTGTAGAGAACATGAAGGCTGAGGCTAAGGCTGAGGCTGACTCATACATCAACGAGACCATCGAGGAGGCAAAGCTCACCGCTACAAAGGAGGCAAAGCGCATCATCGTAGCTTCAATCCAGCGCGTAGCAACAGAGACCGCCATCGAGAATGCTGTTACGGTGTTTAACATCGACAGCGACGAGGTGAAGGGTCGCATCATTGGTCGTGAGGGTCGTAACATTCGTGCCTTGGAGGCTGCCACAGGCATCGAGATTATTGTCGATGACACCCCTGAGGCTATCATTCTCAGCGGCTTCGACCCTGTGCGTCGTGAGATTGCTCGTTTGGCTTTGCACCAGCTCGTGACCGACGGTCGTATCCACCCAGCTCGCATCGAGGAGGTTGTGGCTAAGGTGAAAAAGCAGATTGAGGAGGAGATTGTGGAGGTTGGTAAGCGCACAGCTATCGACTTGGGTATTCACGGTCTGCACCCAGAGCTTATCCGTTTGATTGGTAAGATGAAGTATCGTTCGTCATATGGTCAGAACTTGTTGCAGCACGCACGCGAAACTGCTAACCTTGCCGGCATCATGGCTGCCGAGTTGGGCTTGAACCCTAAGGCTGCACGCCGCGCTGGTCTGTTGCACGATATTGGCAAGGTGCCCGATGACGAGCCAGAGTTGCCACACGCAATTATCGGTATGAAGTTAGCCGAGAAGTACAAGGAGAAGGCTGACGTTTGCAATGCCATCGGTGCTCACCACGACGAGGCTGAGATGACTTCTATGATTGCTCCAATCATTCAGGTGTGTGACGCCATTTCAGGCGCACGTCCAGGTGCTCGCCGCGAGGTTGTGGAGTCTTACATCAAGCGTCTGAAGGA
Organism: Alistipes sp.; assembly: GCA_017424405.1. Lineage (GTDB taxonomy): Bacteria > Bacteroidota > Bacteroidia > Bacteroidales > Rikenellaceae > Alistipes. The sequence continues at coordinate 20,825 of JAFPAD010000085.1, read as the reverse complement.
GATGGAGGATATTGCACTCTCATACCCCGGCGTTGTTAAGACTTATGCTATTCAGGCTGGTCGTGAGTTGCGCGTAATCGTAGGTGCCGACAAGCTCTCAGACCAGGAGTCAGAGTCATTGTCACACGACATAGCAAAGAAGATTCAGGACGAGATGACTTATCCAGGTCAGGTGAAGATCACCGTAATCCGTGAGACTCGTTCAGTGAGCTACGCTAAGTAGGCGCAAGCTATATTTTCAAAATAAGATAGGCTGCTAACCTTGTGGTTGGCAGCCTATTTCATTGTTTAGTATAACTCTTTATCGCTTCAGAGGGAATCGACGCATCCAGGTAGCACTACGCCACAACCACTCCACAGGACCATAGTAGTAGCGAGCTATCCACCAATTGCTGAACAGAATCTGCGCCACGCAAATCACAACTCCCGCCACAGCACACTCGGCAAAGGTGGCAGTCATCGCCATATTGAGTCCAAAGCCGTAGAAGATAATGACACCCAGAGCCGACTGCATCATGTAATTTGTCACGCTCATACGTCCTACGGGAGCTAATTTATCGAGTGCCGCACGCCAACGCTTGCTCTTATAATAGAGTAGCGTAAGACCCGCTACATAGAGTATCATCTGACCCAAATTGGCATAGTTACGCAGAAGCATTGTCGCCTGACGCAGAGCATAACCCTCCAATCCGAACTTTGGCAACAGCAGCGATGCGCCATAGAAAATGACAAACACCGACAATGCCCACGGTAGGGCGCGACGGCTCCAGCGCAGCATACTCTCCTCACTGCGGTGAATACCCATACGACCGATGAGCAGACCTACGATGAACAGACCTATGAGTTGCAGATAGCGAGCCACGTCGATTACCCACAGACATTTTGCCAACTGCCCCTTCCAAAGATTGAACTTAATCATCTCAAAGAAGCCCTGAGAAGCAAATATATCGGCACATTCGCGGTAGAGTGAACTCATATAAAGGGCCATCTGGCTACGCTCGTTTGGTGCGCCACCCATCATCACCTTGCTCAGCGCCCACCACTCGGGAATCTGCAAAAATAGAATCAAGGCAAGGGGTAACAATATCTTGGTTGGGACCCTCCACAGAGCCACCATCACACAGCCCAACACTGCATAGACGACAAAAAACTCGCCCATATACATCAATCCATTCACATAGCCGAGCACAAACAGCAGTGCCATGCGCCACAGGAAACGCCAGCGGAAATCACTGCCCTTATCAGCCTGATTGTCCATCTGGATAAAGAAACTCAATCCAAACAACATCGAAAATATAGCATAGGATTTACCCTGCACGAAGAATCTAATGACGTCGTAAACGCCCATATCGAAGGCTCGTGCCGCCTCAGAGGCATATTCGGGATAGGACGTGAGGTCAAAGTGCTCCATACAGTGCAACAGCACTATACCAATGAGCGAGAAGCCTCGCAGAGCATCGAGCGATGTTATGCGGCTTCGAGAAGGGATAGTAGTAGTCATAATTTATGATGTATAAAGTTAAGGTACGGGGTCATAGCCACTGCCACCCCACGGGTGACAGCGCAAGATGCGCTTCACAGCCAGCCAACCTCCCTTTATCACGCCATGCTTACGCAGAGCCTCGATGGCATACTGCGAACAGGTGGGCGTATAACGACATGCGGCGGGCGTTAGGGGCGAGATACATAATTGATAGAATCTCACCAATATAATAAAAGGTAGCACTGCTACCTTTTTAAATATTCTCGCACACTTGCTCCAAAATTCTTTGCACTGCATGAGTTACGGTTTTATAGGAATGAACCTCTTTGGTGGAGTAAACAAACGCAAGATCTATCGTCACACCCCTCTGCTCGGCTATTGCGCGCATTCTCTCGCGCATGGGACTTAAGCGATACGCCTCCCTTGTACGGCGTTTCAACAGATTGCGCTTATTTGCTCTCTTGTGAAACTTCTTCGGCACGGAGAACATCACTCCGATAGACTCCGCCGCCTCACCCTGCTGAACGGGATAGTAGGTGTATCGAAAAGGGTACACAAAACCACTCTTGCCCTCGACGAACATTCGACGAATGACCTTAAGCGACTTTAGGCGTTCGCTTCGTGGTAGTGTAAAATTAGACATAAATCTATTTTGTTGTCAAGCGAGCACGGCTCTTCTTTGCCAGCTTGGTTTGCTGTGTACGAATAAACTCCTCCTTAGCCTCGTCGGTGTGAATCTCAACCTCACCAACCTCCTCACCGCGCTCCACCTTAGCCATGTAGAGGTCGATAGCCTTTACCATTGATGGTGCCTCAGGCGATGGAGCCGATGCCTTAACCTTCATGCCTGCGTCCAACGCAGCACGCAACGTAGCCTCGCCGAATGTAGAGATTACAGGCAACTCCTCCAACTTGAAGTTATCCATAACACTCTTTACATCTGAAGGAGAGTAGAGCGCCATGAGGTCATATTCCGAAGGCTTAACACCCTCCATATCTGCCGCTACGGTCTTTGCCAAGATTACAGGGTCGTAATCAATCTTCAACTTGGTGAGAGTCTCAGGTAACTCAGGCTTATGTGGCTCACTCAACGCCAACAAGAAGCGCTCGCTCTTGTGCTTGATGATAAGCTCTAACAACGAAGTGAATGTGCCGTCGGCAAAAGAGATTTTACGCTTACGATAAACTATATACTTCTGCAAGTAGAGAGCCACAGCCTCGGTGTTGCAGATATACTTCATGGTCTCAGGGATTGTGATTCGAGCCTCCTCGCACACCTTAAAGAAACTATCAACAGTTGTACGCGAAGTGAAAATCACCGCTGTATGATCAAGTATTTCAATACGCTGAGAACGAAATTCCTTTAAACTTACGCCCACTACACGTATCAGGGGCTTATATTCTACTTCAACGTTATACTTTGTCGTCAACTCGTTAAATGGCGATTTCTCAATCACCGCAGGACGAGGTTGTGACACCAAAACTCTTTTTACCATTTCCATTATTTAGTTACTATCTCACACAAGTCTCACCACTCCTTGCCACAAAAGCGTGAAGGGTAAGATTTCGACGGCGCAAAGGTACAAAATCCAATGCAAAATCGAAACTTTTTTTGAAATAAAGAAGCCTACACTCTCACGAATAAATAAAACAAATGCCAGCAAAGCCGCTATATAACTTATATTTAGCCATATTTGTGAACCTCCGCCCGGGTCCATTTGCGATATTAATAGGACAGGGGCGACCATCACCACAGCCATAACAAAATATATCAAACGTATTCTCATCAGTGCCGAAATCTCGTACATGGAACGTGTGACCACACCCACCACAGCCAACAAACCATACTGCGCAATGATGACCACGACAAACATCGCCATCGCCACAAACGGCAGGTAGAAGAGCTGTGACATAGTAAGAACCGTATCAGCTCGCCACACAAACATCGACAAGATAAGCCCAACGAAGACAACACCCATCATGAACAACTTACCCAACGAACCGTAGAATATATCACTGCGGCGACGCTCCTCAGCACGGTCGGTCGAGACCACCTGACGCTGGAACACCGAACGGAAAAGCACCACGATATCGTCGAAATAACGATAGATGCAGAATATATAATATAGTATGCCAACAGCTATGAACACGTTGTAGAGCAGAGGCATGAACTCACCGATACCCGGATTGGCAATCGACTGCAACGCCTGCTCAACATCGGGTGTCGAAACCTGCGTCACCACCTCGGCAAGAGGCTTCACTCCGTCGGCATACGATGCGCCCTCGCCCATGAGTGACTCCATCGAAGCCTCGTGATAAATCTCACGCGACAAACGCCACTGCTCGACAATATTGTGGAAGGTCGAAGACGACGCTACCTGTGTCTGCGACGATGCATCGAGCAACGTATCGACAGAGTGTAACGATCCCGTCCAACTATCCGTCAGACGGCGCAACGCTCTCTCGGAGAGGGTATCCAATCCCGACGATTGCAATATCTCTTGTGCCTGCTCAACCATTACTCTTCAACTCTTTTTAACTCTATTCTAAACGTGGTGCCATGCCCCACCTCCGACTTCACCACTGCAATCTTTCCGTGGTGATAATCCTCGACTATACGACGCGAAAGCGACAAGCCCAAGCCCCAGCCTCGGGTCTTGGTAGTGAAACCCGGCTCGAAGATACGCTTCCAATTACTCTTGGCAATACCCTTGCCCGTATCGCTCACATCAATAATCACCGAGCGCTCCGTAGCCCACAGACGAACGTCGATATCGCCCTTGCCCTGCATGGCATCGAGTGCATTCTTCAGCAGATTCTCGATAACCCACTCAAACAGCGCGACATTAACATTAGCCTTCACAGGTGCCATCGCCAAACCATTATACGAGAGTGTGACATTGCGTGGCACACGCTTACGGAAATACATCACCGTGTCGCCCACAACCTCGTTCACGCTCGTTGGCGTGAGCACAGCCTCGGAGCCAATCTTCGAGAATCTATCGACAATCTTCATCAGGTGTGTGAGATCCTTATTCATCTCATCTACCACCGTAGGATCGACCTCCTGCGTGCGCAGATACTCAATCCAACCCAGCAACGACGAGGTGGGCGTACCCAACTGATGAGCCGTCTCCTTTGCTAAGCCAATCCACACTCTATTTTGCTCGTCCTGCTTGGTGGACTGCAACGCGATGAGCGCAAAGACTACGAATATGGCAATTATAAGCCATTGTGCATAGGGGAAGTAGTAGAGTGCCGTCAGCAGCTGCGAACGACCATAGAAGATTATGTGACTATGACCCTGCGACCACATCATACGCACCGTACGGGGTGTATTCTGCTCGGTCAGCTCGTCGAGCTTGCGGCGGAACTTATCGGGATCACGCAATACTTCTTCGGGTATGCGGTTGCTCACAATCAGCGACAGATTTTCGTCGGTGACAATGAACGGAATATTATTCTGCGTACTCACAATGTGAGATATAAGTGGGTCGGTACGGTAGTTTCCAAACGCATCATGACTCACTCTCTCCATTGCGGCAACCCACAACGTAACGTCGTTCTGCTCCTTCTGTCTGAGCACATCTGCCAGACGATAATTATAAAATAGCGACAACGCAGCCAACGCCATGCCAATCACCAAGATTGACATGCGACTACGAAACGATATCTTTATGTGGAACGGAAACTTCATCTTTGGGGCGGGTTAATTACGCTGCGTATCCTGCTCTTTTAGTATTTTATTGTAACGCTCTGCATCACGCAACAACTCCACAGCCTTGATTACGGTGCTGTCGGAACGAAGGTTGTGCTCCACGACGCCCTCGTAATAGTTGTGACGCAAAATCACATCTCCGTTAATCAACTCCTCAATCTCGGCGCGATAGGTGCGCAGGTTATCCATCTTCTGGTCTTTGAGCTTTGACTCAATCTCATTCAGGTGCTCGATAAAGGCATCGTCGTAGCGCTCCTCCTTCGAAGTCTTCTTCAGAAGCTCCAGCGCATCGCGCGTACGCGACTGGTAAGGCACCTCCTTATCCTCCATGAAACGGACAAAATCCTCGTAGTCGGCATCGCTAATCGAGAATGTCTTATTATCAACCTGCATATTGGGGTTACGACGCATATACTCGTCGAGAAAATCCTCGATAAAACCCAAGTTATAGAGCAAGATGGCAAAGGTCGAGATATACTCTGGCTCTATCTTCTCGTCGGGCATCAAACCCTTGCCATCGTAAACCTTACGTCCGTTGCTTGTCTTGAACTCATTAATCAACGAATCGGGGACAACCTCATCTTTGGCATCGCCCTGATGAGCATAGTTGATGCGCTGCACGCATCGTCCCGAAGGGATATAATACTTAGCTGTGGTGAGCTTCAGATAGGCATTATAGCCCAATGGCACTACCGTCTGCACCAAGCCCTTGCCATAGGAACGTTGTCCCATAAGCACCGCACGGTCCATATCCTGCAATGCTCCACACACAATCTCCGAAGCCGAAGCCGACGAGCCACTAATCAACGCCACCACCGGAACATCGCCCAGCACGGGTATGGTCTCGGTATGATACTCTCGCTTCGACTGCTCGGAGCGACCTTGCATGGTGAGCACCTTACTGCCCTTAGGCACAAACATCGAGAGAATCTTCACCGCCTCACTCACCGAGCCACCGCCGTTGTCTCGATAGTCGAGCACCACGCCTTTGATTGTCTGCTCCTGTCGCAACTTCTCGACCATGGCACGCATATCATCGTAGCAGCCATCGGTAAAGTCGGCATGACGTATATAGGCAATGCCATCATCGACAAAACCCGCATAAGGAACACCAGGTATGGCGATGCGTGCGCGGGTAATCTCTAATTCCTCGACCTTGCCCGAGAGCAGACGCTGCACCTTGAGCTTGACCTTTGTGCCGGGAGTACCCTTGAGCTTCGACGACACCTCAGCCGTAGTAGCTTTGGTCACATCTTTGCCGTCGATGCTGATAAACTTGTCGCCAATCTTCAAGCCTGCCAAATCCGATGGCGAGCCCTTATATGGTTGTGCAATAACCACACCGCTGCTATCACGCTTCATGCGGATTGTGGCACCAATACCGCCATACTTACCCGTTGCCATAAGTTCAAAGTCGTTCATCTCCTCCTCCGACATGTAATGGGTATAAGGGTCGAGATTTCGCACCATGCCCTGAGCGCCATCGCTCATCAACTTGTCGGGTTTAATCTCATCTACATACTGCAACGAGAGCTCACGCATCATATTGACCATAATCTCCATGTTGCGACCCAAGCCCATATCGTCACGCACAGCCCACACTCCCGTTACGACAACAGCCACAACGACAGGCAACGCATATTTAAAAACTCTTCTCATTGAATGAAAACTTACTTTCTCTTACATACGATAGATGACTCTTGCCACGCCACGACGTATGCCACTAATCTCAATCTGACCCTCCAACTGCTTGACCACAATCTCGTCCTCGAAGAGCATAATCAAACGGTCGATGATATTATTTGCGCGAAACACCATGCAACCCTCACCCTCGTGCTTGAGGCTGAAACCCGCAGCAGCAAACTTCTGCAAGATGTAGTCATGCTCCTGCTGCATATCGCACTCCACGCAGCGTGTTATGAAGCCCATGCGTGGATACGCCGCCGCAAGAAGCACGACAGCCACACCCAACATCTTGCCTTTTGATGTTGCGAACGTCGCCATCACATAATCCCAAACGCCTACATCATAGCCTTTGGTGGTGGCAAGACTAATCCACACAACAGCCAAATACAAAACGACAAAGGCTGCCAAATATTTCACCGAACGAACCAAATATTTCATAACTCTTTATATGTTTTAATTACACTATTCTCGCTTCAATAACCTCCGCCACACGCTTCATAAGCCATGTGGGGGTTGATGTGGCTCCGCAGATACCCACACTCTGGCACCCCTCGAACCACTGAGGTTGCAGCTCACCCTCCTCCTCGACGTTGTACGAACGACCATTTGCCCTGCGACACACATCAAACAACACCTTACCATTGCTCGACTTTTTGCCACAAACGAAAATCACGACATCGAAACGTCGGGCAAACTCGCTCAACGCCTTCTCGCGATTCGACACACGACGACATATCGTATCATCGACGGTGAGCATCGACTCATCTTCCAAGCGGCTCTTCATAGCCTCCGCCAACTGCCAAAACAGAGCTACACTCTGCGTAGTCTGCGACAAGAAAAATATAGGACGAGTGAAATCAACCTGCGACAAATCCTCCTCGCGCTCCACCACGATAACTTTATCATCGACCTGACCCGACAATCCCACAACCTCGGCGTGACCACGCTTGCCCAATATAACAACCTGACCACCCACGGTGAGCATCTTCTCATAAGCGGCAACAACCTTGCGTTGCAACTGCGCCACAACAGGGCACGTAGCGTCGATAATGCGTATGCCCAAGCTCGCCGCACGTTGGAACGTGGTGGGAGGTTCGCCATGAGCTCGGATAAAGAGGTCACGACCACAAAGCTGAGGCATATCATCGTGAGTCACGGTACGCAATCCCAACGACTCCAAACGCTGCACCTCCATGCGATTGTGAACTATATCGCCCAACGAATAGACCTCGCCACCCAACTCCTGCAACGCCGACTCAGCTTTCGAGATGGCTCGCACCACACCGAAGCAGAAACCCGAATTTTGGTCTATCTCTACATGCATACTACCCTACAATTTGCTCGTAACGCTCCATAAACCACGCCATCTGCTCCTCGACGCTCATATAACTGTTGTCAAGCTCTATGGCATCGTCGGCACGACGAAGTGGCGAGATGGCACGATTGACATCAGCCTCATCGCGCGAAATAACATTCTCGAGTATCTCCTCAAAAGTCACAGCATCACCCTTAGCCGTAAGTTCGGCATAGCGTCGCTCGGCACGCACCTTGGCGTCGGCAGTCATGAAGAGCTTGAGCTCGGCATCGGGGAATACCACCGTGCCAATATCACGACCGTCCATCACAACACCTCGGCTCTGACCCATCTGCTGCTGCATGGCAACCAACTTCTCACGCACCTGTCGTATCTGGCTCACCTTGCTCACGCAGTTGCTCACCTCGATGCTTCGGATACGGTCCTCGGCAAACTCGCCATTGACGTAGATGTCGCTTGCACCACGCTGGGGGTTGAACTCAAACGAGATGTTCACTTGAGGCAACAAACCAATCAACTGCTCTTGATTAACCTCTCCGTCGATGATGGCTCCATGCTCGAGAGCATACAACGTAACAGCGCGATACATGGCTCCCGTGTCGATGAAGATGTAGCCCAACTTAGCAGCAATAGCCTTTGCAAACGTACTCTTGCCACACGACGAAAAGCCGTCGATGGCTATGATTATTTTTTTCTTATTCTCCATTACTTTGGTAAGATATTAAAAAATGTTGAAAGGATGGTATATACACCCAACACCCCAATGATCACTCCCGCAACATGGTTTATGGTGAGCATGTGACGTGGACGGAAACGGCGACGGAAATAGTTGATGCTAAGTGTCACCAACACCCACCATGTCATGGCACCTGCCAAGAAGCCGACGATGGTGACCGCACTACGCAGCAACGATGCCATATCGCTCTGACCCGATGACAAACCCACGTTGAACATGGCAAAGAACGCCAACAGGTAGGGAATGACAACGATGAAATTAGCAAGCGTAAAGACAAACATCGACGAAAAATCTTGCCACAGATTACTCTTTCCGGCACGGTTGCGACGTATCTGCGGAACGGGGTTTTGAAAGAAGATATAGACTCCCACGATGACCACGAAGATTCCTCCCACAACCTGCAATATAGCACTATACTCCTCAATCTGAGCCTGAAGCATCGAATAGAAGAAGTAAGCAATAATCGCCATCAAAGCATCAGCCACAGCCACACCCGTACCCGATGCCAAACCCGACTGCAGATTCTTGCTCAGCGTGCGCTGGATACACAACACCGCAACAGGACCCACAGTAATTGACGACACCAATCCCACACCCACTCCTCGGAGCAATATATCGATTGTACTTACTATCATGCATTAACTTTTTTCCGCCACAAAGTTAGGAATTTAATATGAAATATTAAGGGTCTGATTTGAATTTATTGCTTTCGATGTGACATTATTGTACGATTATTGTCACATACCTTCGCCTGCGAGGGATCTATGTTTTGTTAATAAGTTATGGAAAACTTTAATCCCCTCACAAAACAAGCACAACACATAATCCGTAATTTTGCGTAAACTTTAAAACTACATTGTCTTATGGCTGAATTTCAAAAACAAGGCATCGACATTGAACTTAACGAGGATATAGCCGAAGGTAACTACTCAAATTTGGCTATCATCTCGCACTCTACATCGGAGTTTGTTATCGACTTTGCAACCATTCTTCCCGGATTGAAAAAGGCAAAGGTCAAGAGCCGTGTGATTCTCACTCCAGAGCATGCAAAAAGACTTCTATACTCGTTGCAGGAGAACATCACTCGCTACGAAAGCAACATCGCCAAAATTGAAATTCCCAAGCCCCACCCAACCGAAGACCCCATCATAAACATGGGTCCCATGGGCAAAGCGTAAGACATTCAGTATCAGGGATTATTACATTTTATTTGCAGGGAATTACCCTTGCTTACTGACAGAAATTTTACATATTTAAACAAAAAAATCAGTTGTAACATTATGCTACAACTGATTTTTCATTAGACTATCGCTAATTTACTCCGACACCGGACGAATGCTATATCCACAGAAGCGATCAGACGATAATATAATACAATTTGTACTTGAACAATTCAATGCGTACGCGCCATAGTGATAGCTACTCCTCTCAGGTGTAGATGTCCAATATGATGCATATTTGTTCTGATTTTTCGAGAACCCATAAGAATCAGAACTCTGCTTAAAGACTCCTGAGGCTGGCAAGAAAATATAGTTACCATTTGCTTTACTTGTTACTTTTAAGCCGCTACGTCTACCTATGCTTGTCCACTCGAATGTACAATTTTCAACCAACTCCTTGAAGTCGGCTTCTGTTGGAAGACGCCAAGTACCACCCCACAAAGCTCTTGCCGCATCGTAGGCTTCTTGCCCTGCAATATCACCCGACTCCTTGCCACTGAGTTTATTTTTCTTCGACTCATTGTCGGTGTAAGGAATAACCTCACCCCACGCGTAATGGTCACCATCTTGATCAACTGCCTTTGAGCCGATATTACATGTAGCCCATTTCAAGCCAGAAGGGAGTCCCAAATCAACCCACTTGTGACCATTAATCTCACCCGACGAAGGAATTTCAGTATTAACATCATAGTCCGTAATAGGGCGAATAGCAAAGCCATAAAAACACTCCGCTACACCCATCTCTCCCAACGCGGCACCAAAATGATATTCATGGATTCCTTCACTTCCTTTGTCAGCATAAGGAGTTGATGTCCAATACATTCCACAGCCATTAGCCTCCTGATGAGATGTTCCCTCCTTAGAGCCTGTAGCAGGAAGGAAGATCGAGTTATTATTCTTCATGCTGGTAATTTCAGCACCCCAACGACCACCCTTTTGCACATACTTCCAAGTGCAGAAATGGAGTAACTCATCGAACTCTTTTTTGGTAGGCATACGCCAGCCATCACCCCATTTTAAAGCCGCCAAATCATAAGTTTTATCACCCGAGAAATCTGCGACATCTTTATTGTATAGTTTACAAGTCTCAGCCGTATACGAAGTTTTTGTAGCAGTCTCGCCCCACGCATAGAGTTTACCTGGCTGTTCGGGAGAGGTTGCATCTACATTACATGTTGCCCATCTCGTACCCGAAGGTAGCCCCAGATCAACCCACTCGTGACCATTTAATTTACCAGATAAAGCTCCATATTCAATCATCGTAGCAATAGTCTGAATATCATTTACCTGAATCGTACTTGAAGCCTCCTGACTTGGAGCCTCTTGAGCCTGCACTGGCTGAGCCTGAGATTGCTCCTGCTGTGTCTGAGCCTGAGATTGTTGCTCCTGCGACTGTTGCTCACCCGTCAATTTTTCAACACCCTTATTCACCTGCTTCTTAACTTCACCTGCAACCTGGTTAACAATCTCTTTCTTAACGTTATTCGAGAGTTGTTTCAAGAAACTTTGCGCAGACACATTCACCGCCACCACAGAGAGTATCAGCGTAAACGCTACTAACATCAACTTTCTCATATTCTGATAATTTTTAATTTATAATTGACACAAATCTGTTTTCTTTCATTTATGCATACCAAGCCGAGATAATTTCGTTCGGTCACATTCTATGTTACAAAGATAGCGAAAAAATAATTTATAAATAATCAGGTATCAACTTAAATACGGCAAGCTGCATAGGTTTTACTTATTGCAGTATAAAAATTATCAATTTGACAAATGACGATTCTTGCACTATCTTTGCAAAAAAGAGAATTTTTTAAACTTAAAAACACGAGATACTATGGCTACTATTAATTTAACAAAAGGTGGATTTTTGCGCAAGATTGCAGATTACGAAAACAACCCCAACGAGTGGAAATTTTTGGGTGATAAGCCCGCGGTGATTGATTTTTATGCACCTTGGTGCGGTCCTTGCAAGGTGCTACTTCCGGTACTAGGTGAGCTCTCGGAGGAGTACGCTGGCAAGGTCGATATCTACAAGGTGAACATCGACCAAGAGGAGGAGTTAGCTACACTGTTCAACATACAAAGCGTGCCAACCATGTTCTTCATACCCTTGCAGGGATTGCCAACAAAGGTGATGGGAGCAAAGCCTAAAGATGAACTTAAAATGAGATTGGATAATTTGCTAAAATAGTCAAAACCTTAAAACATTTATTTATGGCAACAAAATTCTATAAATGCCGCCATTGCGGTAATGTAATCGTCAAATTGGTCGATTCTTCAGTTTCGGTTGTATGCTGTGGTGAGAAGATGGAGGAGCTTATCCCCAACACCGTAGATGCAAGTGGCGAGAAGCATCTGCCCCAGGTAACACACATCGATGACAAAACTATTAAAGTGCAGGTTGGTAGCATAGCACACCCCATGTCGCCCGAGCATCACATAGCATTCATCTACGTCGAGACCGACAACGGCGGCATACACGTAAACCTGAGCGACAAACCCGAAGCGACAATATATGTGGGTGATGAGAAGGTGGTTGCCATCTACGAATATTGCAACCTACATGGGCTTTGGGTAACCAAGATGTAGCCTTTCAGCGTGGTTTATTTGAGAAATTTCACCACAAAAATCACGTTATTTCACCCCTCGCGCATGACCTGCGCCACATCGTGGCGAGCAACATCACATGAGGGGATTGAAATTTGGCGCACCACTCATTTTAGACTACTTTTGCTGATGATAGAAAAATGATTAACAACGAAAAACAAGAAAAAAATGAAAAAGTTTATCATCGCAATCATTAGCATCATGGCCTTTGCGGCTCCATCATTTGCTCAGGGCATTAACGACAAGGCTGACAACATCATCGGTGAGTACCTCACAGACCGTGGCGGCAGCAAGAGCAAGGTGCGCATCACAAAGAACGCCGACGGCACATACGATGCTCAGGTGTTTTGGGTGCAGAACCCTTACGAGGCTGACGGCAAAACAAAGCGCAAGGACGTAAAGAACCCTGACAAGGCTTTGCGCAACGTAGATGTTGATAAGATTGTGATTGTTAAGGGCTTGAAGTACGACAAGGAGGAGAAGTGCTGGGGCGGCGCTAAGATTTACGACCCAACAAAGGGTTTGAAGGTGAACGCTGAGGCTCAGTTCGAGACTGCCGACAAACTCCGTCTTCGCGGCACAATTCTCGGCATGGGTGTTACTCTCTATTGGACACGCATCAAGAACGAGAAGTAACACAACGGTTGTTACTCCATAAAAACAAAGATGGTTGTTCCCAAAAGGAACAACCATCTTTTGTTTTGCTACTCTGCACTAATCTTCCAAACAATCGACGTAAATCTCTCGGCGGAACGACTCGTTGAGCGACATATAGGTCTGGGTGCTTGACACACCCTGAACAAGCAATATCTTATTGAAGATAGTCTTCATAAGGTGCTCGTTGTCAACGCAATAAATCTTCACCATAAGATTGTAAGAGCCTGTAATATAGTGACACTCCACAATCTCAGGAATCTGCTTCAACAGCTCTACTGTATCCTGCTGACGTGTGAGATCCGCTACGCGAATCGAGATAAAGGCACATACGTCGAAGCCCAACGACTTAGGATCGACAACCATGCGGCTACCCTGGATCACACCCATATCCTCCAACTTCTTGATGCGCTGGTGAATAGCAGCACCCGAAATGCCACACTCACGAGCTATCTCAAGGAATGGAGTACGCGCATTCTTAATCAAGAAGCGCAGAATCTTTCTATCGGTAGAGTCCAAATTTGTTTTAGCCATAACCTTTATTACTTCAATACGCCAAGTTCCTTACCAACCTTAGTAAATGCTGCCACGCAACGATCAAGCTGCTCGGTAGTGTGACCTGCCGACACCTGAACACGGATACGAGCCTGACCCTTTGGTACTACTGGATAGTAGAAACCTGTTACGAATACACCCTCCTCCTGCAACTTCGCAGCGAAGTCCTGTGAGAGCTTTGCATCGTACAACATAACGGCGCAGATAGCCGACTGTGTGGGCTTGATGTCGAAACCTGCAGCAATCATCTTTGTGCGGAAGTGCTCAACGTTAGCAACCAAGCGGTCGTGAATCTCGTTGCTCTCCTCCAACATCTTGAACATCTCGATGCTTGCACCTACTACTGCTGGTGGCAATGAGTTTGAGAACAAGTATGGACGTGAACGCTGACGCAACATGTCGATAATCTCCTTGCGACCTGTTGTGAAACCACCCACAGCACCACCAAATGCCTTACCCAATGTACCTGTCAAGATATCAACCTGACCACGCAAGTTGTAAAGCTCGGTAATACCGCGACCTGTTGCACCCAACACACCTGCCGAGTGGCACTCATCAACCATAACCAATGCGTCGTACTTCTCAGCCAAAGCGCAAATCTTATCAAGTGGAGCAGCATTACCGTCCATTGAGAATACACCGTCGGTTACGATGATGCGGAAACGCTGTGCCTGAGCACGCTTCAAGCAATCCTCCAACTCCTCCATATCGGCGTTAGCGAAACGATAGCGAACAGCCTTGCAAAGACGTACACCGTCGATGATAGATGCGTGGTTCAAAGCGTCAGAGATGATAGCGTCCTGCTCAGTCAAAAGTGGCTCAAACACACCACCATTAGCGTCGAAGCAAGCAGCATAGAGGATAGTGTCCTCAGTGCCAAAGTAGTCGGCGATAGCCTTCTCCAACTCCTTGTGCATATCCTGGCAACCGCAGATGAAACGTACTGACGACATACCGAAGCCACGCTCGTCCATAGCCTTCTTCGCCGCGTCGATCAAACGCTGGTTGTCTGACAAACCTAAATAGTTGTTAGCACAGAAGTTCAATACGGGCTTACCCGCAACCTGAATCTCAGCACGCTGAGGAGACTCAATCACGCGCTCTGTTTTGTAAAGACCGGCAGCCTTAATCTCTGCCAGCTCGTTCTGGAGATATTCCTTAATTTTTCCGTACATGATTAAAATATTTTAGTTTATAAGTAATTATTGTTGCTCACTACGCACGGTCGTCGCATCTGAAAGAGGTGTGGCGGCTAAAATAGTTACGTATTGTAACGCGATATATAATGCAAAGATAGAGAAAAAGGCTGACGATGTCAATTAAAAAGTAACAATTTTTACCCAAATAGTTACAAATTGTAATTTTTATGCGTGTTTGCATAATAGTTTACCCCTAAAAAGGTTACAATATACACAAAAAGAAACGGACTACCCCAACTTTCGTTGCGATAGTCCATTCGCTAAAGCAGAATAATCTCCTGCTATATCAACTGCATGCCTGCCTCGCGGCACGCCTTGCGCATATCCTCAGACCAGATACTCGACTGCGTCTCGCCGACGTGAGCCTTATGCAGCAACACCATGCACAATCGGCTCTGACCAATACCGCCACCAATCGACAGAGGCAGTGTTCCCTCCAACAGACGACGGTGGAAGTAGAGGCTCTTGCGGTCTTGCTTACCACTCTGCTCAAGCTGACGCTCCAACGCCTCGCGATCAACTCGAATACCCATTGACGAGAGCTCGATGGCACGCCCCAAAATAGGATACCATATAAGCAGGTCGCCATTCAAACCCGCCAAGCCTGTCTCGGGCGAGATGGTCGAGTAGTCATCATAGTCGGGTGCACGATTGTCGTGCTTCTCACCGTTGCTCAACTCGCCACCGATGCCAATGATAAACACCGCACCATACTCCTTACAGATAGCGTCCTCGCGCTCCTTGGCACTGAGGTTAGGATAACGCTGCAACAACTCCTCGGAGTGGATAAAGGTAATCTGCTCTGGCAAAAATGGCTCAATCTGAGGATAAGTCTCACAAATGTAGTACTCGGTACGCAGAATGGCGCCATAGATACGCTCCACTATACGCTTCAGGAAGTCCACCGTGCGATTTTCGTCTGTCATGACTCTCTCCCAGTCCCACTGATCGACATACAACGAGTGGAGGTTATCCAGCTCCTCGTCGGCACGTATGGCGTTCATATCGGTGATGATACCATAGCCGTTGCTCACCTCATACTCGGCAAGCGTCACACGCTTCCACTTCGCCAACGAATGCACAACCTCAGCCCTCGCCTCCGCCATATCCTTGATAGGGAATGTCACAGGGCGCTCCGTACCACTCAAGTCATCGTTCATACCAAGTCCCTGAAGAACAAACAACGGAGCCGTAACTCTACGCAAGCGCAACTCGGTAGAGATATTGCTAAGGAAGAAATCCTTTATCTTTTTAATCGCTATCTCGGTCTGCTGAAGACTCAAAGCAGCCTTATAGCCTTCGGGTATAATCAACTGTCCCATTAAAAATGCATTTTCATATATTATCTTACAAAGATAACGTAAAATTGTTTAATGCGTTGCAACACTACCACAAAAAAAACATTCGCCGACGCCACCCAAGCCCCACCCTTTACCAAAGGGAGAGGACAGAGGGGGATTGGCTACTTCGCTCCCGCTGGTCGCTGCGCTTAACGCCTTTCCCCTCCGCTCGCCGCGGAGGCCTTAACAAAAGAATTCACTCGCAAGAAGTTGATAAATCAACTATTTTTGTTTTCCTATGGTAGCTTATGCAAACAAGTTTGCAACGCTACCACAAAAAAAACAAAAGGTGTCAAATTATTGACACCTTCTTGCTCGTTTCATCTTTTGTAGTGGATAGGGGATTCGAACCCCTATGTCATGCGTGAGAGGCATGTATCCTAGCCCTTAGATGAATCCACCATTGTTCTTGTTTCGTGGTGCAAATATAGAGCAAAAATTTAATACTGCAAACTTTTTTGTGAAAAATTTACAAAAAAAATTGTTTTTTCTACTTTTTCGCCTCTATACCTTTGTATATAATATGTATGAGCCACAAAAAAGACGAAATTGCATAGCGCTTCATTGTTACACCCCAACACCACAGCTCAAAAAAAACGCTACCCGACCTTCGCAGTCGGGTAGCGTATCTACAAGGCATGACAAAGGTCACACCTCTATATTGAGTCTATTACAACTCCTTCACACGTACGTGGCGGTACTTGATACCCTGACCGTGACCGAGGAAACCGATGTGACCCTTCTTGTTGAACAAGCCTGGGTGGTTCAAATGGTCAACTGTGTATGGGTTACGACCTCCGTCTGGAGCTACGTTGTGACCCTTACAAGCCTTGCGGATGTTACCCTCGAGGATAACCTCGCCATCAACTGTAATCTTGATATCGTCACCCTTGATGCGAATCTCCTCAGTGTGCCACTCGCCAAGAGGACCCCACTTGATACGCTTAGCTGGGATGATACCATATACAGAACCGTGTACCTGGTACTCGCGCAAGCCTGCGTAGATAGGAGCGTCGTGGTGCAACACCTGAATCTCCATACCCTCGTAAGCAGCATCAACACCCATAGGTGTGCGGATACCTACACCGTTATTTACACCCTCGCGGTCGAAGCAGAACTCAAAGCGGAATACGAAGTCAGCATACTCCTTCTTAGTGTAGAGGTTACCTGTTGAACCGTAAGATGCAGTTACATACATCTCGCCATTTACTGGCTGGTAAGCGTCCAAGTTACCTGTCCAAGCTGACATATCCTTACCGTTGAACAAAAGCTCGAAGCCCTCAGCCTTCTCCTCCTCTGAAAGCTCAGTGATGATAGAGCGAGCTGCACCCTCCTTGTTCTCAGAGATGAACTTCTCGATATCCTTGCGCTTGTAAACAGCGTCACCGTCGTTCAATGTAGCAGATACCTTCTCGAGCAAAGCCTTAACCTCAGCGCTGTAGAACTCAGGGTGCTTTGTTGCAATCTGCATAACTGTGTTAGCAGCTGCCTGTGCAGTAGCCTCGTTATCCATATACTCAGCTGCGAGCATCATACCCTGGTAGTTCTGTGTAGCAGAGATAGCTGTCAAAGCTCCATTCTGTACACCTACTGATGGCTGTGCCTCCAACGCCTTGCGGTAGTTCATATACTTGCGGTCATTGTTCATAGCAGAAGCCTTAGTAAGGACGATGTAGCGAGCCAAAGCCTGATCCTTCAACTCTGCGTTTGATGTAGCAACCTCGTACAAAGGCTGAATCATCTTGTCAGAGTTAACCTTCAACATAGAGCCGAATGCTACGCCATCCTTGTTACCCTCCTTGTAACCAGCAACCAATGCAGGGATTACCTCCTCAGAGCCTGTGCCAGCCAATACTGGGTAGTAGATGTGCTTCTTGTCACCAGCCTTCGCCATGCGAGCCTGAACGGCAGCAACCTGCTCAGCAGCCGACTTATCCTGAATAGCCTTGTTGATAGCAACAGCAGAACCCTTGCCAGCCTCGTAAATCTCGCACAAAGCGTCGAAGTTCTTCTCTGTAGCTACATTAGCCAATACATTCTGTGCATTACCGTAACCAGCCTTAGCGTCAGCGATAACAGCCTCAGCAGCCTCTGGGATACGACGCTTTGCAAGAACAGCATAAGCAACAGCCTTGCTTGCATCGCTACCAGCCAAAGCCTTAACGATACCATCGTTCACCTTACCGTTGAATGCGAGCAATGCAGGAACAGCAGCTGCAGTAACAGCCTGACCCTCCTCAGTTGCAACATCAGCAGCCTCAACCTTTGCCAAGATAGCCTCCAAAGCAGCGTCACCACCAATACGGCTTGCAGCCTCGATAGCAGCACAAACAACCTCGATGTTTGAGTCGTTCATCTCAGCGCATACAGCGTCAATCTGAGAAGCAGCGTGGTTAGCACCCAACCAGTTCAAGATATCAACCTCAGCAGCATCGTCAGCCTTTGCCAACTGAGCAGCAACAGCAGCATAAGTGCAACCGCAAGCATAAGCCTCAGCAGCACGCAACGCTCCGTAACGATACTGACGGCAGTCGTCCTTCAACGCCTTCAATACGAGTGGAGTTGTCTCGGCACCGTTCAACTGAACCAAGATATCCAAGCCCTCCAAGCGTACGTTAGCAGCGTCCTGCTTCATGAGCTTCTTAGCAGCCTTCTCAGCAACAGCTGGAGACTTCTTAACCAAGCGGTTCAAGAGGTTTGTATATGCACCGTAAGCGTCAGTTGAATCGAATGCGTAGTTAGCCTCAGCAGCTGCAGCAGCCAAAGTCTTTACAGAGTTAGCTGTACCGCATGAGCCAAGAGCGAGGTAGATCTGAGTCTTCTCCTCGTCAGTAGCACCGTTCAACCAACCGAGCAATGTAGACTCAACGGCTGGAATATTCTTGTAAGAAGCGATCTGAGCCAAGAGAGCCTTGCTCAAACCGTTCTCTGCCTGAGCTGCGATAAGCGACTTAACAACAGGCTCTGTACCCTCAACCTGTGCCAATGAGCGAGCAGCGAAGTTAGCCAAATACTCATCAGAGAGCTTCGATGCGAAGTACTCAGCATCATCAGCAGTTGCGCAAACCTCCAAAGCAGTCATCAAGAAAGCCTGTGTAGGCTTGTCAGTTGCCTTGTCGATAGCGTTCTTCAAACCAGCACGTACACCATTCTGGTAAGTGAGGTGGTTCTTTGATACGTAAGATGCAACGCCGTGGATAGCGTACTCGATAGCTGAGTTGTTCACACCCTCAGCTGCAGGACGCAACATAGCGCACACAGTCTCGATACCCTCGGCACCTGTCTTTGCCAACTCGTCCATAGTCTTGTTGTAAGCCTCTGGAGTCTCGGCAGGCAATGTAGCCAAAGCGTCAGCGATGATTGTAGATGTGACGCGCATGCGAGCATCTTGGGCATTAACACCAACAAATGGCATCAATGCCAACATGATTACTAATATGAATAATCTTTTCATTGTTCTTTTTCGTTTTTGGGTTTGTACTACATTGACCAAGGACCACGCATTGGCTGATCGATAAGCGCATTTGCAGCGTCGTCGTTGATAAACTTCAAGTTAACAGGATCGAACTCCAATGTACGGTTCAAGCGCAAAGCGCAAAGACCCATGTTCACGATTGTAGCCGAACGGAAACCGTTAATCTCGTTAAGAGCAAACTTCTCGCGAGAGTGTACACAGTCGATGAAGTCCACGTTCTGTGGCTCTGGATCTGGCAACTCAGCGAGCTTGTCCATAACGTTAGGAATAGTACAACGGAAGCCCTGATATACTGCGCCCAATGGACCCTCGATGTAAGGAGCTGTTGGATCGCCGTGCTGCTCACCCTGAAGGATAATCTGGCAACCATCGTCGTATGTGTAAACAATCTTACGCCATGTACCGATAGCGTCCCAATGCTGCTGTGGAGCATCAACCTCAACCTTTACAGGAGATGTGTTATCCTTACCAAGCAAGTACTGAACAGGGTCGATGTAGTGCTGACCCATATCACCAAGACCACCACCATCATAATCCCAGTAACCACGGAATGTCTGGTGAGTACGGTGCTCGTTGTATGGCTTGTAAGGAGCTGGACCCAACCACAAGTCGTAGTCGAAGTGCTTAGGAACTGGCTGCTCAACCAAATTCTCCTTACCTACCCAGAAGAACTTCCAGTTAAAACCTGTGTAACCAGAGATAGTAACCTTCAATGGCCAACCGAGCATACCGCTGTCGATGAGCTTCTTCAAAGGCTGAACTGTTGTACCCAAGCCGTAGAATGTATCCTGGAAACGGAACCAAGTGTTAAGACGGAAAATACGGCTATTC
>JAFPAD010000084.1 GCA_017424405.1 Alistipes sp. | reverse complement strand
GCTGTAGGCTCGTTGATGATACGACGCACCTTCAAACCTGCAATCTCACCAGCCTCCTTTGTAGCCTGACGCTGTGAATCTGAGAAGTAAGCAGGAACTGTGATAACAGCCTCTGTAACCTCCTGACCCAAATAATCCTCAGCTGTCTTCTTCATCTTCTGCAATGTGATAGCAGAAATCTCCTGTGGAGTATATTGACGACCGTCGATATCTACACGTGGAGTGTTGTTGTCACCGCGCACGATAGAATATGGAGCTCGTGTAATATCTGAAGTAACCTTGTCGTAGGTCTCACCCATGAAACGCTTGATTGAGAATACTGTACGACGTGGATTGGTAATAGCCTGACGCTTAGCAGGGTCACCAACCTTACGCTCACCGCCGTCGGTAAATGCCACTACAGAAGGAGTCGTACGATGACCCTCTGCGTTTGGAATAACAACGGGCTCATTACCCTCCATTACAGCAACACATGAGTTTGTTGTACCTAAATCAATACCAATAATCTTTCCCATAATTGTAATTTTTTATTTGTTTATTATTTATTTTCAATTCTCCATTTGCCACATACGGCAGTCGCTTGAAATACAAACAAACGCTATACCAAACCTAAATTAGCATAAAAAATCTCTATTATGGCGCAAAAATACTGCCATCGGTCACAACAGTGTGACAAAATGACTGACAAAATGACTGACAATGTCACAAAAAAAGGTTGCAGACCCAAAGCCTACAACCTCTCATTCTTTGTAGAGAAATTCTAATTGATTATTTCTCCTCGTTCAAAATACGCATAGCCGCATCAAGAATTGCTGTGTCATCCAATGTAACAACACCGCCATCAGGACCCTGCTCAATATGAACACCTGCACCTGCAACAGCATCTAAATGTCTTCCACCGAAATAGTTGCGAACAGTCTCAACATCAATACCCAATTCATCTGCTATACGCTGTGAGCTTCCGCTTGGCAATTTGTCCTTGATACGACGAAGTTCGTTAAATGTAATAATCATAATAACCTATTTTTAAATTTATTATTGTTTAATGTGAATTCCATTCATCTCTTACTTGGCAACATAAAATTACAACTTTTTTTTAACACCACCAAATTTCCCAACAAAAAAATTAAAAAAAATGAGAATTACCCTGCCGGGTAACTCTCACTCCTTATCTCGAAATTTATTTATTTCACTTTTTTACGAGGCTCGATATACACCTGCCACAACAATGGAGTATAAGGTTGAATCTCCGATGTGATGGTAGTGATTGTGGTGGTGTTTGTATCGGTGTAATACGAATTGTTGTAATAATTGTTGTAATAGTAGCTATCGTAGTAATTATTATAGTAATCACCGTAGCCACCATAGCCATAACCACCTCCGTAGTAATTGTTATAATAGTTGTTGTAATAGCTATTACCGTAGTAACTATTATAATAATTATAGTAGTTATAGTAGTCAGCATAGCTGTTTGACGACGAAGATGAGGTGGTTGTAGAGCCTGAAACTCCCGTAGCGCCATAAGCATTCGACGAACCTGTAAGGATAGCATTCCATGCTCCCAGCTTCATCTGAGGAATGGCATAATTCCACGCATCGACATAAGAGTTTTCGCCATCAACCTCAAAGTCGAGTGCCTCATCATCGTCACTCAAGGTCTCACCGGCATAGATAATCTCCTTAACCTCTTTGATGTTGGTATCAACCACAAAGCCATCAAGTAAGCGTGTCACATACCATACATTCGCAGAAGACACAGAGTCGATAGCTTCAGCCTTTGAAGGGTCGATACCCTCACCAAAACGCTCGATAAGCGCATCGTCAATCTCCTTGTTTATCTGTGCCAGAGTCTTACTGCCGTAAATCTTACCCTTCTTATATGCAGTCTGACCGTCATACAACAATGTATCGGCACGCAAACACTCATAATTGAACTCCTGACGAGGCGTATATTTATAATTAATGTATAGCGCAGCGATAGAGTCTACCGCCAAACGCCATTTATTATCATAAACAATCTCCTCGCCACGTGTAACCAAACCCTCGCGCAACTTTGAGGCAGACTCCGACTCAACCTTATCCTCATCGACTAAGCCACCATTTGCCTCTGCGAAAGAGCGAATCCACTGATCCTCATAAGCTACAGGGTTATTCACATGTCCCCAGATTTGAATTTCAACAATCAACGGACGCTTAGCATCGAGCTCATACTGTCCTTCATAACCACCATCACCGCCCATAGTTTTATCACCTGCAGCCACAGACGATGGCAAGAACAAACGCATCTTAGTACCGTAACGAGCCTCGTAATTCTCGTCATACTGACCCAAGCGCTTGTTATACACCTTCAACTTATTACGGATAGACATGTATGTTCCCTCTGGCATTGAGGTATTTGACTCACCGCAAAAGAGGAAGAATGGAGCATAGTGCGTGTGGTCGGTGTATGAATTCTGCAATCTTGCATACTCATCGCTACGTGTCAGAACTATATTACCTGCCAAATCACGGCATGTAACATCAAAACGCACCCATGCATTACTACCACGAACCGGTAAACTATCAGCACAACCCTCGTCTAAAAGCTCGACATAATATCCGCCTCTGGGCTGATAACACTCCAGCAAGTCGGGGTGGTTCTCCTCAATCCACGCCTTTAGTGCTATATTTTCCAACTCATCGTATGGCATCTCATAGCTATCAACGCACGATGCGAGGAGAAATGCCGTAACGACACAGAAGAAATTCAATATACGATTTACAAATCTCATATCTTTAAATTCAATTCGTTTCTAAATTTTAGGCTTATTGCACACTTACGATGGTGTAGCTCCACATCACTGAGGTATTTTTTTCAACAACACCCACACTCTTGTCGTTGTATGCCACCCTTTGAGTCATGTATGCTTCAACAACATCACCCTCACGACAGCCTAACAACGACTTTTCTAAGCCGTTTATTATGTTGGTTGAACCGATTTTTATTTTCATCGGCTCGTCCGACCAATATTCCACATTAAGTCCATCATCAGCAAGCTCGGCTATTACATCAGCATCATTGGTTGCATAAACCATGTTGATTCTTGGTGCGCTACCCGAAAACCTATACGCTGTATACACAATCTCAACTTCGGCACCCTTCACCACCTCTGCTCGCTGCTCACGGTCTGCATCATAGTACGTTGCAATGTAACGATACAAGTCAAGTCCGAATTTCTCGTAAAACGGAGGGTTGTAGGTGATGGAATTTACAACCTCTTCTTGGGGTATAAGTCGTGGGTTATGAGATGATGTCAAATAACGCTCAATGGCGGTACGCTGCGACTCAACGAGTTTATCGTCATCGCTACAACCCACCAACAATGCCGCCACCATTGCGACAAAAAACATTATGACAAATCTCAATTTCATACCCATATAATTGTGCAAATTTACGCAAAATTATCTATTCGACAAATTTAGCACCACTTTTTATCACTTTCGCATTACAATCTACGCAGTGCAAGACGTACAGCCTCCTCAACCTGAATGGCAGAATCCTCCTTCAATATCGCTTTCACAACCTTCTCTGAGGCTGTTTTCTGGAAGCCCAGCATCACCAACGCAGCAATGGTCTCATTATACACTTCACTATTTGGTACTGCCTCGGCAACCACAGGCTTTGCCGCCACGCCCAAATCAATCATCTTACCGCTCAACTCAACGATAATTTTCTGAGCCGTCTTTAATCCCAAACCCTTGACATTCTTTAGCAATACGGCATTGCCCGTAGCGATAATGTTTTGTAACTCAGAGGTTGAGTATGTCGATAGAATCATGCGTGCAGTATTACCGCCCACTCCCGAGACACTTATAAGCAAACGAAACAACTCTCGTTCCTGTCGAGAGGCAAATCCATAGAGTATCTGCGCGTCTTCACGCACCACAAAATGGGTGTATAACTTTGCTTGCTCGGCACCTTCTATCGCAGAAAATGTCTGCAATGAAATATTCAAATAGTAACCTACACCAAATGCCTCCACAACGGCATAAGCTGGCGATAATTCTGTGAGTGAACCCGATATATATTCGTACATAACTATTAATTTTAACTGCAATAGTGACAAAATTAAATAATTTTTCCTATCTTTGTCGATTATTGCGAAAATAATACAAAAAAAATCAAAAAAGTATAAAATTATGAAGAAGATCTTTTTAACCTTGATGGTTGCTGCTTTGTCATTTACTGCATGTGAGCAGAAGGCTGCAACTGAGGCAACAGCAGAGGGTGAAGCTACTGCAACTGAGAATGTTGTAGAGGGCGATTTGGCTTATGTACGTGTTGAGTACGTACTTGCCGAGAGCGAGATTTACAAGACTGAGGGTATCGCTCTTCAGGAGAAGACCGAGAAGGCTCAGAAGTCATGGGAGCAGAAGGAGAAGAACCTCCAGTATGAGGCGACACAGCTCCAGGAGAAGTATCAGAAGGGTTTGATTACAACTGCTGATGCTCAGAAAAAGAGCCAGTCTATCGAGAAGCGTGCTGCTACATTCCAGACTAACACTCAGAAGGAGATGCAGGCTCTTGATGAGGAGAACTTCGTATTCACAAATCGCACTCAGGACTTGCTTATGCGTGCTATCAAGGAGGTAAATGCTGATGGTCAGTTCAAGATGATTGTTAATGCAACTGCACTTCTCGACGCATCTGACGCTCTTGACCTTAGCGACACTGTATTGGCAAAGGTAAACGAGCTCTATGCAAAGGAGAAGAACGAGAAGCCAGCTGAGACAAAGTAAAAAGTCTAAAACGGGATAAAAAAACGACTGATTTTCATCAGTCGTTTTTTTTGTTACATATTCGCAGGACGGGACATTGCATACAGCGTAAGTCCACCCGATTTAGCAGCTACTTGTTCTTTGAGATGGAAAGAGAAATGCTCGTATAACTTCACATTCCCCGCCTTCAAAGTTTCAAGATAACAACCATCTCCCGAAGCGTCAAGATAACGTAACAAAGCCTCTAAAAGTGGCTTACCATAGTGTTGTCCCTGCTTATCAAAACGCGTAGCAAACGCCATCAGATAACCATCATTTGCACCTCTATAACGCTTTGCTATCTTTTGAGCCTCTGCGTCAAAGCGCATCAATTTAATAGTGCTTCGCAATCCCAACTTTAAGAGCATCTTCACGCCGCCCGCTTTCACGTATCTTAGCAGACTTGGTTCCTTGCTTTTAGGGGGTATGTATACAAGAACAGAATTAACACTCTCACTATCGGCTATACATATTGCATCTTCGGCTATAAGAGTAAGCGACACAGTCCAAAATAGACGCATTTTATCGTGATTGTACTCATTGTTACAGACATACTCAAATAGATTGTAACGATAAAACCCATCGGCAAGCGTATCGGCAAAACGCTCAATATCCTCAGGCTGCATTAGGTAACACTTGTCAAAAGCCGAAATATGATTAATACTCATGTTATTTTTTTGATTGAATTATTTAAACATATCTCAACGCACAAAAAAAGTGCGACGATTATGAGGGTGCAAAAATAACAAAAGTTTCTTAAATCACATATTAAAACGAAAATTGTCTATTATCGGATTGCCGAAGCGACATTACTCCTATTTCTTACATTTTGGGGCTTGAGTTAAAATCCGATGGAAGTAATCGAGAATCTGTTTGCGCTGTTCAAGTGTGGCTGTCAAGAATCGACACTTACCATCTGCATTTGGGGTAAATTGCGTCACACCCTTGCCTACTACTTTCACATCTCCCGCCTCACTGATGGTGAAACAATCGGCACTGGGATAACATGCATAATAAGCCGCTATAACGTCCCACGTAGGTCTGTCGTAGGGCATCTGCAAATAGTGCTTATATGCCTCTACCATAGGGTGAGGCTTACCCCACTCAAAGTCTTGCTCGATACTCTTACCCGGATAGTGCACCTGCTCTCCCAACTGCCAAGGAGTTAAAACCATTGGCACGGGCGATGTCTCAAACAGCAAGCGTGCTGCCTCCAAATCATTCCACACATTGTATTCAGCAAACTCGGGTATGGTAAACTCTCCAGCCATAACCGAAAAATATTTTACCTTCTTGGCTACCAACTCACGTCCCGACAATTTGGAATATTTATCAGGCTGACTCTCCAGCAACTGTGCAATGGTGGTTGAAAAGCCTACCGTTACAATCACCACCGAGCCATCATCAGCCTTCGACAACAAGCGACGATACATATCCACCGCCTCCTCATACTTTGGATTCTTCGATTGTGCAAAGAGAGGGTTGCCTGCCACATCCTTCATCTGCACCGTTTTTGTGCAGTAATCTACACACTCCATATCGGTCACACAAGCCGTATTCACTCCAATTGGCATATTCTTGTAGCCATACCAACGACGCATAATGTCGATGTATTCCTTCGCATAGGGGTTATTTTTGTGCACACTCACACCGAGCAACTGGATATTGCCCTGGTCCATATTTTTAAAAAGCAGGTCAAGTGCCATAGCATCGTCAATATCATTACCCATATCGGTTTCGAAGATAATGGCTTGTGGTTTTTTATTACTATTATTCATAGCCATTGCAACTTGCAAATTCAGAACCGCAAGCGCCACAATAAAAAACATTCTTCTCATAACTCGGTGATTTAAAATTTTTGTCCGCTTACAAAGATATAAAAATCCAGCTATTATTCAATGTTTGTGGTGCAATTATTGTGTGGTACATGTTTGAAATACCGCAATTTTGTATTATATTTGCAACATCAAAAAATAAGTAATCATTCGATTATTTACCAATCAGCGAATTTAAACGTACACAATATGCAAGATTTAAGCACACTCGAGGGTAAAACCTTAGCAGAGTTACGCGAAATTGGCAAGGTGCTTGGCATCACTGACACTACGCTAAAAAAGCAAGAATTACTTAAGCAGATTCTCTCCATTGCAAATACAAATGCAGAGGCGGAGGCAACAAACTCGACTCAAGAACAGCCCGCACAAGAGGAGGCTACCAAGAAGCGAGGTCGTCGCCCTCGCATGAACTCATTGCGCATTGAGGAGAATAAACCCACATCGGAGTTAACACCCGACAACACTCGAATAATCCCTATTGTTCCAGCACAAGCGCCTCAAAACAATGAGCCTGCACCTGTAGCTACAGAGGAGACTCCTGCCGAGCCTGCAAAAGAGGAAACTCAAGAGGTAGCGCCAAAAAGCGAAACCCCACAGCCTAAAAAGCGTGGTCGCAAGCCAAAAGCCGCTCAACAAGAGAACAACAAAGAGAGTGCGAAAACCGTTGCAACACCCGACGCTCCAGCTACCACTGAGCCTGCTGCTGAAGTAGAGACTAAAGAGAGTGAGAAGGCGGACAACAAACCTTCACAAGAGCAGCGCGAACAACAAAAGGAGTATTTCGCAGGCGAGATTATCGGTGAGGGTGTGTTGGAGGTTATGCCCGACGGTTACGGATTCTTGCGTTCGGCAGATTACAATTATCTGAATTCGCCTGACGATATATACGTATCACCATCACAAATCAAACTTTTCGGCTTAAAACCGGGTGACACCATCAGTGGCGTGATACACCCACCAAAGGAGGGTGAAAAGTATTTCCCATTGATTCGCGTGAACGAAATTAATGGTCTAAAACCAGAGTATATACGTGACCGTGTGCAGTTTGAGTTTATGACACCGCTATTCCCAAGTCAAAAATTCAACCTCACAGGCAAAGGTCACAACTCACTTTCAAACCGTGTGGTAGATCTCTTCTCGCCTATCGGCAAGGGACAGCGTGCGCTCATCGTGGCACAGCCAAAGACAGGTAAGACAATGCTCTTGCAGTCGATTGCAAATGCCATAGCCGACAACCACCCTGAGGTGTATATGATAGTGTTGTTGATTGACGAGCGACCAGAGGAGGTGACCGAGATGGCACGCAACGTGAAAGCCGAAGTTGTGGCATCGACATTCGACGAGCAGGCATCACGTCATGTGAAGGTCGCCGAGATGGTATTGGAGAAGGCAAAGCGCATGGTGGAGTGTGGTCACGACGTGGTAATCCTGCTTGACTCCATCACCCGCTTGGCACGCGCTTACAACTCAGTTCAGCCAGCATCGGGTAAGGTTTTGTCGGGAGGTGTAGATGCCAACGCTCTACATAAGCCAAAGCGTTTCTTTGGTGCGGCACGTAACACCGAGGAGAAGGGCTCGCTCACAATCATCGCCACGGCTCTTATCGACACCGGCTCAAAGATGGACGAGGTGATTTTCGAGGAGTTCAAGGGTACGGGTAACATGGAGCTTCAGCTCGACCGCCGCTTGGCAGATAAGCGTGTATATCCAGCCGTTAATGTTATTTCATCGGGTACACGTCGTGAGGATTTGTTGCTCACACGCGAGGTAATGAACCGCACATGGGTTATGCGTAAATATCTCTCGGAGATGACCACCGTCGAGGCCATGGAGTTCCTCCAGAAACAGATGGGCATGACCGAGTCGAACGAGGAGTTCCTTGCAACGATGAATCAATAAAGGAGTTTCATAAAACATAAAGGGGTGCTAATTAGCACCCCTTTTTCATTCTATATCCTCGGACTTCGCACTATATCGGCTATGGTTATTATTACATATACTATTATGCTGTAGACTGGAGCAATCAACGCCACCTTAAAACCACTACAATAAACCGAGAATGGCATTGATGTTCCTGTCATTGCACAACAACCCGCCATATCCTGCACTCCCCTCAAAAATGATAGGACACCGATGGCAATCACAACTTTTCCTATGGACTTAACCCATGCAGGGGCTTTCCATGCGGCAAACAATGCACACACAAGTGCCAATGTAATAACGGCCATATACCCCCAACCACCTGCCATAAATGTTTCAGGAATACTCATACCTGCTGCAGGCTCCGACAAAACGATTTCTTTGACAGGATCTGCGACTTGTAATAAATTAAATGACATAACTAAATAAAATTAAGGTTAAACATTAATAGGTGGAATTCCAATGCAAAGATAGTAATAACCTGCCTTAACATATAATTTTAGCTCGGTCAAAACCCTCTGTGACGCGGTCAAAAAGCCACATTGAGCAAATAAGGGGATTTGACAAAAGCATTGAGTTTGGAATGCGAGATATTTTTTCTTACTTTTGTCAAGGGAATCCCATCTGACTATGCGATATTTTGCCATTTTAGGATATTGGTGCATCGCCGTTGTAGTCATTGCTTCACTTCTTGTTAGCTTCGACTACTCCTTCTCGCATGCACTATTTCTGGGCTCGCTTTATCTGCCGGCCCTGCTGTGTCTGCGCATCATGATTCCACAAGTGGATTTCACCAACAAAATAGAGGGCGTACGCAACACCACATTTATCGCAATTGGGGTTATTATTCTTACCACCCTACTCATGCTTGTTGCCAACATCGAGTCTACCTCATATCCGTCATGCCATGTACACAGTGTGATGATTAACCCCATATTCATTGCACTCATATTGATGGCAATATCCCTACCTCAGATTTTCATCGAGCGCTGGCTATCCCAGAAAGAGAAGTCGCATCCACAAACAATTGAGTTCATATCCGACCGCCACCACGTAAGCCTTATGATGGATGATATAGCTTTTGTCGAGAGCAACGACTCTGAGGTGTGGATTCACACTGCCACGGGAGAGCGTCACCGAACAAAAACCACCATTTCACAATGGGAGTCAATACTCGACAATGGTAATTTCATACGCATCCACCGAGCCTATCTGGCAAATATTTCGCACCTTACCTCACACACCTCAGCAACGATAAGGGTTCTGGAGCAGGAACTGCCCATATCGAGAAAGTACCGTGAAGTGGTAAAACACAAATTAGGGCTTACTACGGAATAGAATTTTTACTCAAATTATCCACATTATTTATTTTTTACACATTTTTGGTGAACAATCTCCACGAATAAATACTATATTTGCATTATTAATTTGTTGGATATGGATTTTATACCGTTTACAATAATTGATTTTATTGACATTGTACTCGTGGCATCTATTGTTTTTGGATTGTATCGCATGTCACGAGACACTAATGCTCCATATATTTTGACCGGCATCGTGGTAATTTACGTATTGTGGGTGGTTGTGCAGGCTCTCAACATGGAGCTTCTGCAAGCCATATTGGGGCAAGTTATCAACGTGGGTGTTATAGCCATAATCATTCTATTCCAGCCCGAATTGCGCCATTTCCTGCAAATGATTGGTCGCAGACAGGGTGGCTTTCATTTTATCAACCGAATCTTTAACTCTCGTAGCGACAACGAGCCAGCTTTACAACCAATCATCACAGCCTGCGCCGAAATGTCGGCAACAAAGACAGGTGCGCTCATCGTCATAGCTCAACGCAGTGATTTAAGTGATATTATTGCAGGAGGCATTACCGTTGATGCTCGTTTATCGGTTGCTCTGCTTGAGAATATATTTTTCAAAAATGCCCCTCTGCATGACGGCGCTGCCATTGTACAAAACGACAGAGTAATAGCAGCAAAGTGTATTCTTCCCGTGACACAATCTCCCGTACCTAAATCGTATGGTACACGTCACCGCGCAGCAATAGGCATAACCGAGACCTCTGACGCAATTGTAGTGGTGGTTTCTGAGGAGACAGGTGGCATCTCGGTAGCTTTCAGAGGCAGAATAGAACGCAACATTGCTCCTCGCAACTTATTGGAGTGCATATCAAAGCATTTCATCGACAACCCAAAAGCACAAGAAAATGAGCCTCGCAAACGAGGTAAATCCAGCTCAAAATAACACTCATTATGAAGATTGCATTGCCGACTCGTGATGGTCGCATTGATGACCATTTTGGTCATTGTCACCATTATACGATATACACCGTAGAGTCTAATCAGATTATAGCAACGGAAGAACTACCGTCACCCGAAGGTTGCGGTTGCAAATCGGGCATAGCCGCAGACTTACAAAAAATGGGCGTAGAGGTGATGTTGGCAGGAAACATGGGCGATGGAGCATTAAACAAACTGTCAGCTCATGGCATAAAGGTCATTCGAGGTTGCAAGGGCGATATCGAAACTGTCATTCGAAGTTATCTCACGGGATTTATTCTCGACTCAGGGGTTGGCTGCAACCATCATGAGTGTGGCGAACATAAGTAAACAAAAAAGGATTTTGCGGAGTGCAAAATCCTTTTTTTTGTTTACAACTCAAAGATATAATCGGTCATCGACCTTATTTTTTCAGCCTGCTCTTTCGTGTCAAATATTCCAAACACCGTTGAGCCACTACCCGACATTGAAGCATACACTGCGCCACAATCTATCAGTTGCTGTTTTATGGAAGCTATTACAGGGTGGGCTGCAAATACTGACGGCTCAAAATCATTCTTCACACTCCCCTGCCACTTCTGCATAGGTTGCCTTAGACGTTCCACTAAACTACTTGCAGGAATCATCGGCTTCACACCAGCATACGCCTCACGCGTTGAGACACCCTCATCGGGCTTCACCAACACAAGCCACAGATGGTGAAAATCCAACTCGACGGGGGTCATCACATCGCCCCTACCTTCGCATAACTGAGGCGTGTTACGAACAAAAAAAGCTGTATCACTACCCAACTGCGAAGCAAGTGTTATCAACTCCGACTCGTCAAGCGACAATGAAAAAATCTCGTTCATGGCAACAAGGACTGCCGTAGCATCTGATGAGCCGCCGCCCAAGCCTGCGCCAAATGGGACTCTTTTATCAAGGGTGATTCTCACCCTCCCAACATCGTATCGCTGTTGTATCAAACGTGCAGCTTTAAGACACAGATTCTGCTCCGCAGGACAATCCACAACGATACCCAAAGAGTGAAATTCATTATCGGCAGCCGTAATAGGCTCAACCTCTATCTCGTCATATAGACCTCGAACAGGATACATCACCGTTGATAAATCGTGAAAGCCATCATCACGCTTGCGCAATACGTCCAGACCGATATTTATCTTGCAATTAGCCTTAATCTTCATTTGTAATCTCATTTATCAAATTACCCAGAGCCTCCATAAGCGATGGACGCAGATGCTCTATGCGCTGACTCCAATCACCTATCGTGGCATCAGCTCCATCGGATACAATCTTTAACATATAGACCGACGGCATAGCACTCTTATGCAAAGCCGAGTGCAACTTCACAGCTCTAACCACAGCATACGCCTCCATATCCATGCAATCAAATGGCTCTATCAGTTTTCGCTGTGAGGCTGGAGTATCCTCACCTATAAAGTTATCCGACGACACAATCGACACCCCCTCTTCGCCGGTAGAAAGCGCGAGAGGCTTCGATGCGAAGATTGAATCAAGATATATATCGCCCTGTGCTACTATCGAAGGGCGCAACACGGTAGCATAGGAGTGGCGAAACGAACCACATGTGCCGACATTTATCACAACATCGAAATCAGTGTTATGTAATGCTCGCAACGTTGCTTCATAGGCACGCAATTTGCCTACTCCCATCAGTTGCAGAGAGTGCTGAGCTGAAAGAACTTTGATATTATCAGCTCCCAACTCCTCCTCAACAGCAAGCAAGATGAGTATTTTTTTATCTGCCTTCATACCCAAAAGTGTTTTATTTGTCAAAAGTACAAATTTTAAACGTAAATAACAACATGCAACTTATCGACATAGGCGACATCATACAACTTCGCAGTGGCAAAAGCCTTCCCAAATGGGCGCTATCCATACTCCGCAGATTAATCCATGAGCAAGAGATAAACACCCTCATAAGAGATGGGTACGGATTACAACCTCTACCCTTCTTGCAACATGTATTTCAGTCGATGCGCTTAAAATATCGCATACATGGTGCGCTTCCACCGACCGACAAACGCTACATCTTCGTTGCCAATCATCCATTCGGTGGGGTCGATGGAATGATATTGGCTGAGATTCTATTACAACACTTCACCGACGTAGGAGTTGTGGCAAACGACCTGCTGATGCATATTGAACCTCTACGCCCATTGTGGATTCCAATAAATAAATTCGGACGACAAAACATCTTATGTAGTCACACGTATAATCATGCCATGAGTTCTCCGACCAAACAAATCATCACATTTCCCGCTGGGATATGCTCACGCTGGATTAATGGCTCGGTCATGGATATGAAATGGCACAACCGCTTTATTCGAGATGCAATTCATTACAAACGTCTTGTAGTACCAATATATATCGTAGGCAAGCTCTTCTCTCGATTTTACGCGATATACCGTTTACGAAAACTCTTGGGCATCAACACAAATGTTGAGCTCTCGCTGCTGGTCGATGAATTGTTCCGACAAAAAGGCGAAACTATTGATATATTCTTTGGAGATACACTCGACGTAACAACACTCCCAGGCTCGATAACTGCAAAGCGAGATATGGTTCGGCAAAAAGTGTACGAGATGGCAAGATAATTCACCCTCGACATTGTTTTTTTCAACAATTAACGCTTGGAAATTTGCCGTTGTCGAAAAATATATTATATTTGCGTTGGATTTATGCGACCATCCCTCAACGGTGGTCGGGAATGAATTTGAAAGATTGTTAATAGTAACAAATAAACTCTTCTAAATTATGATTTATTCACACGAAGTGCAGCAGATGTGC
>JAFPAD010000083.1 GCA_017424405.1 Alistipes sp. | reverse complement strand
GTTCGATGTTGGAGCGTGCGTTGTTTTTGCGGTTGTGTCGAGTCGTTGGCTGAGTGTTTGGAATTGTCAAGCGGTAGCTGTTGCCAACAATTTCAGATGTCAATTTCTGAGATGAAATTAGTCCTGAAATTATCAATTCTGTTTGATGACGGTCTAAGCCAAAAGTAACCTCAATCTCAACAGGATAGGCTGATTTATATCTATTCATAAATTCCATGACATTGCTTTGAGATGGACCTATACGTCGAGGCTTTATCTTGCCTGCCGAGAGACGATTAATGATGGTGTGAAAGGTGTTGAGATTTTGATAACCTCCGATTATGATGTTGGTGTCTTCGTTCTTTATCAGATACGAAGGAAAGCCTGTTATGCCGTTGCGACGACACATCATCTTATCGTGGGTAAATGCCGTTTGTGCATACCCTGTGGTGTATTCGTCGATAAAAGAGGCGGCGTCGTATCCTGCCGTGGTAGCCAAATTCAGTAGTACATCAATTTGTGATGTGCGACGACATTGCGTGAACGTAGCCTCGCGCATAAGGCGCAAAAATCTCTTTGCAAGTTGAGCGTTGATGCGTTTTGCTGCTTCGTAAGCCACGTTTTGAGGATAGCTCGAAGGGTAGCGTTGAGTGAAGAGTTGGAAATTATCCACCACAACCGGCATGCCATGTTGCTTAGAGGCTGCAACCCAATTCTTTGCGATGATGGCGTTGGCTCGTCTAATCACCTCATCTTGTGGGGCTTGTATGTCGTATAGGGTTGATATGTCCTCGATAAGTCCGCCCATGATGTATTCTATCACCACCTTGTCGCCGTAGAGAAAATCAATGGCTCGCATTACAGCTTCGTTGCCCCAACACCAAACGCATACGGGGTCGGTGAATTGGTATATTGAGATTTTTGTCATAGTGAATTTTTTTATTTTCTGTTGAGCAATAAATGAGCCAAACGAGCGGAATAAATATTAGAGAATTCTGTTTGATGTATATTGCAAAATAAAATTTAGGGGTCTAAATCTTTCGGATTGCATATTTTTTTGTAAATTTATCCCGCTAAAATTTAAAATTATGATTTACAACGAAAGAGATATCCGTAATCAAACGGTTAAAAGATTGGCAGAGGCCGTTATGGTGGCTGCGCGTACGGCTCCAAAAGCAAAGGGTCGTGATTTGGTTGAGGTGGCGATGATTACCGATGACGACATAGAGCGTTTGTCGCAAACTATGTTGCAGATGAGTGCTGAGTCGGGTATGAAATTCTTGTTGCGCGATGCTGCCAATATCTTGGAGGCTGAGGCTATCTTAATTGTAGGTATCATGGGCGAGAATTCGGAGTGTGGTCTGAATTGTGGTTATTGTGGCTATAAGGGTTGTGCCGAGAAACCTGCTTGCGCACCATGTGTTATGAATGGTGTAGATGTGGGTATTGCCATTGGCGCGGCTTGCTCAAAGATTGCAGATTATCGTTTGGATTCTCGAGTATTGTTCTCGGCAGGTTGGGCTGCAAAGCGTCTTGATATTTTGAAGGGTGCCGACTTGGTGTTTGCAATTCCATTGAGTTCAGCGTCAAAAAATCCATTCTTCGACCGTAAGTCTCCACGCAAGGAGCAACCTGCGGAGCCAGCTAAGTAATAATAAAAAAGAGAATAGTTATGGAGAGTAAAAAATCAGTAGTGTCGTCATTCGACGTTGATCATATCACACTAAAGGCGGGTCTGTATTTAAGATCTGTATATACCATTAACGATGAGTATGCTGTTCATTCATGGGATATGCGTTTTCGTGCCCCTATGGATCACGCTCCACTTGGAGCCGAGGAGGTGCACACCATCGAGCACTTGATGGCATACTATCTGCGTTTGGACTCGGAGATTGGTCGTAGCATCGTATCTTTCTGCCCAATGGGTTGTAAGACAGGCTTCTATCTTTCTACAATGAATGATGTCACTGCCGAGCAGATCAGAAGTGCGTTGGCTCGTGTCTATAAGCAGGTGTTCCCGTTGAAGTCGAAGGACGACATTGTGGGTCTGAATGAGGTGCAGTGTGGTAATCCGGGTCTTTTTGCAATCGCATCGACCAATTACGCTATGGCGCAGTATATGCGTGCGTTGTACACTAAGGAGCAAGCTGAAGAGGCAGGTATTGGTTCAATATATAATTGTGAGTGGTAATGAAATATATAGTAATTGCCCCCACCGAACGAGAGTATCGAAATATTACGCTTGCTCTTCAGGAACGCTCAACTAAAAATCGCTACACCGTAGTACGTAGTGGTGTGGGAAAGGCTTTGGCTGCTGCAAATACAGCTTTGGCTATCACACGAGCTAAAGGTGAAGTGGATAGAGTAGCTGTTATTGGCTATGCTGCATCAACGTTAGGTTGTGAGCGTGGTGATATTTTGGCTCCACGCGTAGCTCGTTATCACGATTGTCGTATTCCGGGTGACTTTGTGCCAGAACTTACCGAGCCTTATCCATTACTTGGTCACGATGATGCTGTAATCTGGACAGGTGACTCATTTGTTGATGCTCAAATTATTTCAGATGTAAAGAGTCAGCATGCCATGAAGTCGGGTCTGTTCGACATGGAGGCTACGGCTGTGTGTCAGGCTGCGGAGATGTTCGACCTGCCTGTTGTGGTTGTGAAGATGGTGTCAGATGTACCCGAGGCGGGTGATAACGAACACTCGTATGACTCATTTGTTGATTCTCACTCCGATTTTGGCGTGTTTATTGATTATCTCGAAGAACTTAAATAAATTATGTATAGCGAATTAGCATACGGTCTATTGCTGCCTTTTGTTGGAACTACATTGGGCGCTGCGATGGTGTTTTTGTTGCGTGACGAACTCTCGTCGTGGGTGCAGAAGTTGTTGCTTGGCTTTGCATCTGGCGTGATGATGGCAGCATCTGTGTGGTCGTTGCTTATTCCATCAATTAACATGGCAGCCGAGCAGGGTGGTGTTGAGTGGGTTCCTGCAGTGGTGGGCTTTTTAGCGGGTATGTTCTCGCTGTTGCTATTTGATAGCTTGGTCCCTCACTTGCATCTTGACTCTACTGAGCCTGAGGGTGTTAAGTCGGGAATGGGGCGTTCGGCGATGTTGTTTATGGCTGTTACGCTGCACAATATTCCCGAGGGTATGGCTGTGGGTGTGGTGTTGGCCGGAGCATTGACCGAAAGTGCGGGCATCACCATGACCGGTGCCTTGGCTTTGTCGTTGGGTATAGCTATTCAGAATTTCCCTGAGGGTGCCATTGTTTCCATGCCCCTAAAGCATAGTGTTAAGAGCCGATGGAAGGCTTTTGCCTATGGTTGTGGGTCGGGTGTAGTTGAACCCGTGGCGGGATTGGTTACAATTCTGTTGATTGACTGCATGCAACCTATCCTTCCATATCTGTTGGCATTTGCTGCTGGTGCTATGGTTTATGTTGTGGTGGAGGAGTTGATACCAGAATCGCAAGAGGGAAGTCACTCAAATATAGCAACTATCGGCGTGGCATTCGGATTTGCCTTGATGATGTTTTTAGATGTTGCGTTGGGCTAAATGACGGGTTATACAACCTGCTTTAGCTCCTCGTCAAGCTCTTGATCTTGTTCTAAGCATAGAGCTTTTGCTTGCAATACGGTGTTGATTAGTTTGTCGGCTTCGCGGCACGATACGTATGTGCGAGTATCGTATATGTCGGTAATTTCCACAAAGTTATCCCATTCTGAAGCGTAGATGGTGACGATGTCAAACTCCTTGACATCGAAGAACTTACCGTAGTATCCGAAAAATCCTGATGCTCCGAAAACTCGTATAATCCATCGCATATCCTTGTTGCTCACCTTGCGCATAGATGTTATATTTCGTATGTCGAATTCGGTGATGTCGGAGATGCATTGTATCTCAAGTTTGTCGTCCAGCAACACTATGCGACGAGGGATAGATAGAATCATCAGCGCTGAGAGAGCCAAGACGATAGAGATGAACCACGCAGAGAAAAATCCTCCCGTATATAAGTAATATAATATGACAGCAATTATAGCTACTATAACGAGTTTAATCGTCGTGTGTACTTTT
Organism: Alistipes sp.; assembly: GCA_017424405.1. Lineage (GTDB taxonomy): Bacteria > Bacteroidota > Bacteroidia > Bacteroidales > Rikenellaceae > Alistipes. The sequence continues at coordinate 1,606 of JAFPAD010000083.1, read as the reverse complement.
GTGCGACGGTCGAAATTGTAATTAAAGCTGCGTTTCATACTCTGAGTCTGTTAATAGCGCTTGAGCAATAACCATATCCGATGGTGTTGTGATTTTGATGTTGCTACGTTCGCCTTCGATTAAGGCAATTGTGTGACCTGCCGCCTCCATCACTGAGGCGTCGTCGGTGAATGAGGTCGAGAATGGTTGCTGGTATGCCTTGCGTAGTGCTTCGGCATTAAACACCTGAGGAGTCTGTACCATGCGTAGCTGCGAGCGGTCGATGATGTGCGAAGAGTCGCCATCTACCACTCTGAAAGAGTCGGCTGGAGCTACAACAGGTATCACAGCACTCTGTTTTTCAGCTTCGAGAATTAGCTTGATGATTAACTTTTTTGACGCTAAAGGTCTTACACCATCGTGTATAGCAATGGTTTTGATGTTGGGGCTGAGAGCCTCGATGCCGTTTCGTACCGAGTGAAAACGCTCCTTGCCTCCTACTGCTATTTTGTGTGTTGCTATGTCGAAACGAGCCGACAGATTGCGCCATAGGTCAGTATGGGCTTCAGGCAGCACAACGACAATTTCCGACGCAGGTAATGCTTCGCGCATGCGGTTAATGGTATGTCCCAAAATGGGGAGGTTGCCAAGCATAAGAAACTGCTTGGGCATAGAGCTTCCCATTCTGTTGCCAGCTCCTCCAGCTACAATTATAACTCCTATCTCTGCCATATTAATTTCTTGCCAAATCCAAGTGTGTTATCGGTTAGTTTAAGGAAATCGGACTCCAAACGCCATAGGTTCAGTTCGGCAACAGCAGCGTATGGAAAGCGTTTTAGGTATGTCGCTTTATCTCCCTCAATGGCGGGTTTTACGATTCCCGTAATTTGCAGACCTTGCACTTTGCCCACGATGCGAGTCTCAAGCACTACCGATGCCGCAACGCGGTTGTTTACCTGCATCATCTGCCCATGATGGGTTGAAGTGTCGGTGGTGAAAATAAATGCTTTGTCGTTTTTGCTATAAGCATAAAACGCATTGCAGCAATATGGCGAGCCATCTACGGTTGCTGTGGCAAGGGTCAAAACGTGGTGTTTTGAGATGAATTGGTCTATCTTCTTGTCGTTCTCCATTTCGTAAATTGACTATTTTGTCACCACCATAGAGTCTGTTGGTGCGATGTTCAACGAATCAAGTTGTGTGATAATCATGTCGGGAGAAGCCTTGCCATCAAGCTCGGCGATTATACGGTCGCGCACATGCTCAAACGCCTCCATGTTCTGTTTCTTGATAGGCTCGGCGGGTTCCTGAGGAACCTTCAAAGGATCGATATTTACACCATTTTTCCATATGCGGTAATCCAAGTGAGGACCCGTAGATGTGCCTGTACTACCTACATATCCAATCAACTCACCTTGTCTTACGCGTGAGCCTTGTTTAATGCCTTTTGCAAAACCACTCAAGTGCAAATATCCCGTTACGAGGTTGCCTGCATGCTTGATTTTTGCCGCTCCGCCCATAGCGTAGGAGCAGAGGTATTTGCGCTCTACAAAGACCTACTCAACGACCAACTCACCTACCGCAAACCAGCGGAAGGCACACCAGCCCCGCTTCCTCCACTCAAACC